>CAKPRW010000019.1 GCA_934183045.1 uncultured Clostridia bacterium | reverse complement strand
CATATATACTCTATTTGCACAACACCTAATAAATAGTAATATTGTATGTAATTATATAGTTTTGTTTTGTAAAAATTTTATAATGGCTTATCCATTACAAATATTTTTTGTTGGACCATTTGTGAGAAACATATTTAGAATAATATTCAAGAATCAATTAAAAGAAGCATAAATATTATTTGAGATTCAAAACTTAAAGATTGAATGACTTGAATTTTTTTCTAGAATAAATGTATAAACTCCCTATAAAATATTATCTTAATATTTCATAGAGAGCTTTTTTATTTAGAGTCATGTACATCTATTAAGTAGCTAAAATATTCATCCAACATGTTCGGTTAATTTTTATTTTTTATGTATTACAAAAATGAAAGAAACAATATTTAATATAAAAATTTTTGTAGTTACTATAAATAAAAAGTTGCTTGAAACATAGTAGTATTTCCTGTATAATATATTTGTATGATATGAGAAAAAGCGTTAGGTTCATTAAATTTAAGGGGGGGTTAATATAATGAAAAATGTAATAATAAAAATAGTAATTTTAATAATAATGGTAATAATGTGTACACCATATAGTTTAGCTGAAACATCAGACTATACAAAAATAGATGCAAATAATTCGAAAGGAACAAGTTATTGGAAAAATATACCCATAGTATCTAAAGAATTACTAGAAACTAAAGAAGTAACAATAGGCGGAGAAGGATGTCAGTGGCCACTTAGTATGGCAACGTCAAGTGATGGAAAGTATTTATTTTATGGGACTGATGTAGGAGGATTATATCGTTCAACAGACAATGGTAAAACATGGGACAAATCAATGAAAAATTATACAGCATCAGGTGCAGCAGACATAGTAGTAGATCCTAATAATAGTAATAGAGTAATTGTGTTTGGAGTAAATGGATCACCACAATATACAACAGGAATATATCTTTCAGAAGATGGAGGAGAAACATGGCAATTCAAACAAAATTTTATGATATCAGGTTATAGGGACGTATCTGAAAATATGGATTATGATGCATCTTCATATAATAAAAGTTTAGGATATTCTACAACAGCATATGTTTCTTTAATATACAAAAAAGAATTTTCAAATAGAACAGGATTAGAGATAACAGAGACTATTTCTAATAGTTATACTGATGGGAAAAGTGACTGCAATAAAGCAGGATTATATAAGACAGAAGACGGCGGAAACACCTGGAATATGATTAGTAATACGTTATATGATGGAATAGTTAAAGTAAATCCTATAACAGGGACGGTATTTGTTGCGAAAGAAGATGGATTATATACAAGTACCAATAAAGGGGTAAATTTTAATAAGATAAATTCAGAATATATTCTAGGATTAGATATAGTAAAAACAGAAAATAAAGTAAAAGTATATTTCACAACAGATAGTGGAGTATTTTATAGTGAGGATGATGGACAAACATTTATTAAAATTCAAAGCAATAACTTTCCGACAATGCAGAGTCGCCATCCTCAAAATATAAAAGTAAGTACAATAGATAATAACAATATGGTAATGTATTTTGGCGAAGAATTAATGAAAAATGGTTCATATAATATAAAAGGAGATGTGTATTATACATCTGATGGCGGAAAAAATTGGAATAAAAGTACATATAATGCAAAGTATAATTTCATGCGTAACAATCTTCAAACAATGGAAAGAGTGCCTAATTTTGTATGGAGTGTAACAGACAAAAATAGAGTATGGGATTTTCAAAATGATTGGATTTCATCTTCATATAATGGCGGAAAAGAGTTTAGATGGGATGCAAATGGTTTGAATGCTATGCTAGTTGGAGGAAAATGGCATTTTAACTTATATAATTCAGATATAATATATTTAAGTTCACAAGATTATAATGGAGTTGTAACACTAGATGGAGGAAAAACATGGAAATATATCGATTTGAGTGCAAAAAGCACAACATCAGATAAATGGAATAGTGCATTTATCTATGGAGGATATGCAGCAGATGAACAAACATATTTTGGGGGAGTATCTAGCAATTGGACAAGTGAAAAATATTTAACAATCACACATGATGGTGGAAAAACTCATACATCATATTTAGGAAACGAAAACTATGCATTGACATCAGGAAAAGACAATAGATTACTACAACAAAGAAATTATAGCAGTTATCAATCATTAAAAGATAAAAAGATATTATTCTGTGCAAATTTAAGGTCAACAGATAATGGTTACACATGGACGAAAATGGAAGATGAAAATGGTGAAACAGCAGTTACGGGAGTATATACCCATGATTCCAAAACAGGAAGACTATTTGGAATTAATGATTTTACAGGATGGGTTATGTATTCAGATGATAACGGAGAGACCTGGCAAAAATATAATAAAGAAAGTTTAAATAAATGGCAGAGTTCTCCATACTTAGAAACTTTGTGTTATGATTCTAAAAACGACAAATTATATGTAGCGTGGGGGTGGACACAACTTTCAGTTATAACAGACGATGGAAACACAGTAACAAATATAACAGAAAGTATACCTAAAATGCTTCAATTTAATGGAGCTCCAACAAAAGCACAAATAGGATCAAATTATTGTGAAAGACGTATACGTTGTGTAGCAGTTGATTCAAACAATCCAGATATTATATATGCAGGTGGAGGTAGTTATACATATCAAGGAGATAGCAGTTTATACCGTTCTTGTGACGGAGGAAAAACTTGGAACGTTGTCAGTATTAATGGTACAAATTCCATTGTATCAACGAAAAACGGAGATTATGGTGGAGTAGAACCAACTTGTATTAATGTAAAAACAGATACAGGAGAACTATGGGCTTCTGGAAATTGTACAGGGCTTTCAAAACTAACACCGCCATATAAAATAGGACAAAATAGCAATAATAATCAAGGAAACGGCGAGAACCAAGGTGGTAATGCAAATCAAGGAAATAATGAAAAATTAGATAATAATACTAATCAAGGCAATGATAAAAATCAAGATGATAGTAAAAATGAAAACAACAATGTAAATCAAAACACTTCAAATTCTGATAATACAGAAAAAACAAATGGTAATAAAGTAGATGACAATACAGATAAAAATAAAGAAGAGAATAAAGTGAAAGAAATATTAAGTAATATGTTACCATTTGCAGGTAAAAAACAATTTATTATTTATGCAATTATGATTTCAATTGTAGTTTCAAGTATATTGTATATAAGATACAAGTATTGATATATTTAAAAAAAATAGTGAAATTGTTGTATATTAACTAATAAAATAATTTGATGATTTTATAGACTTTTTTACCTTTTTATGATACAATGTGAACTGAATTTTTTTATAATTTAGAAATTTGTTAATAGATAAAGCAAAAATAAAAGGAGGAAATAATATGAGTGGACATTCAAAATGGCATAATATTCAAGCCAAAAAAGGAAAAGCAGATGCTGCTAGAGGAAAAATATTTACAAAACTAGGAAGAGAATTATTAATAGCAGTAAAAGAAGGTGGACCAGATCCAGCAGGAAATTCAAAATTAAAAAATGTAATAGCTAAATGTAAAGCTGCAAACATGCCAAATGATACAATAAACAACGCGATTAAAAAAGCATCTACAAGTAATGAAAATTATGAAGAAATAGTATATGAAGGATATGGACCAAACGGAGTAGCAGTAATAGTAGAAGCGTCAACAGATAACAAAAATAGAACAGCAGCAGATGTAAGACATGTATTTGATAAATCAGGAGGAAATTTAGGAACAACTGGATGTGTATCATATATGTTTAATAAAAAAGGTGTTATAGTTATAGAAAAAGCTTCAACATCAATGGATGAAGAAGAATTAATGATGTTAGCACTAGATGCAGGAGCAGAAGATTTTGAAGCATCTGAAGAAATTTATGAAATAACAACAGACCCTTCTGACTTTACAGCTGTAAGAGAGGCATTAGAAGCAGCAGGGTTAGAATTCTTGGAAGCTGAAGTTCAAATGATTCCTTCTACTACAGTTTCATTAGATGAACATGGAGTAGAAAAAATGGAAAGATTAATCGAAAAACTAGAAGAATTAGACGATGTAGCTAATATCTATCATAACTGGGAAGAATAATAAAACTTTAATAACCAAGGAGATAAAATTATGAATCAAAAGAAAAATAATAAATTATTAATTATTGCAATAATTGTTGTAGTAATATTAATAATAGGTATTGGGGTTGCATATGCACTTTTAGCAACAGATGTTTTTAAGAGCAATAAAGAGTTATTTTTTAAATACATAACACAAATTAGTGATGAGAAAAAAGGATTTATAAGCACAGATGTAACACAATATTTTGATAAAAAGAAAGAAACACCATATGAAACAAATGGGAAAATTAGTTTCAATATAGAATCTTCTGCTAATCAAGATGATGCAAAAAATATAAATAATTGTAACATCAGTATTAAAGGAAAAGTAGACAACGCAAACGAAAAAAACAATGAAGAAATTAGTGTAAATTATTCTGAAGAAGTTAAGCTTCCATTTATTTTCCAAAAAGTCGGAGATATAGTAGGAATTCAAACTGATTATATAGGAAATAAATATATAGGAACAGAAATAAATAAATTAGAAGATCTTCAAACAACAAATAGTACTTATAGCAGTACAAACAATTCAAAGACATCAAACATTGAAGATGTACAAATTAGTGAAGAACAGATAAAATACATCAAAGATACATATTTTAAAGTCTTAGAACAAGAACTAAAAGATAGTAATTTCACAATGACAAAAACAGATAATGATAAGACCTATCAATTGAATTTATCTGGTGAAGAAGTTAAAAATGTATTAATAAAATTATTAGAAACATTAAAAAATGATCAAGTAACACTAGATAAAATAAACGAGTATATAAAATGTCAAAGTTTAATTTCTGAAATAGATGCAGATGACATAGAAAAAGATATAGAAGAATTAAATGATAAAGACTTTGATAATGAAAATTTGCAAATAACAATACATGTATCAAATAAACAACTAAGCAAAATAGATATATCTATTAGTGATGTAAATATTACAATAGAAAAACAAGAAAGTGGAAATAGCAAACAATATAATATTTCAGCAGATATAAATACAAATGATCAAAATGTTAAGGTATATTTAAATGCTAAATATTCTGGTTTGCAATCTTTACAAACAATAACAGAAGACTATGAACTAGGAATTCAAACTGATTCTAGTAGCTATGTATATTACTATAATAATGAAGTGAATTTTGTTGGTAGTGTAAATATTGACGATTTTGATAACGATAATATTCTTGTGTTATCAAATTATGAAAATGAACAAGTTGAAAATTTAAAGACTGCTATTTTAGAAAGAATGGTTGAAGTAAATAAACAACAAATGGAAAAATTAGGATTAACAGAAGATCAAAATCCATTACAATATGCATTACCGATTTCAGAATTATTAACAAGTCAATATAATTCATTTGATCAAATGTCTTCTAGTATGAATGAAGCAGAGGCAGAAACATTCAATAGTAAATTTGAAATGTATGAAAGTTCTAATTTAAAAGGTCCTACAGTAAAAGGCTTGTTATCAACTATAGAAAACAATAATAACAAAGAGGATGCTGATAACAAGATAGAAGAAATTAATTTTAATGGACAAGAATACGAACCTACAGAACAAAATATTACTTTAATAAAAAGTGAAATTGAATTAGAAGCAGAATATAGAGTAGAATTTGAAAAAAATGAAAATACAGGAATAATATATAGAGCAGTTATAAATAAAAAATAAAAGTTCTAATAATATCTAAAAAGCATATAATATTATATGCTTTTTTTTCTTGCCATTTGATATGTACAAGATAAAAAAGATTAGATTGTACTAAAAAATAAATAATGTGTGAGGTTAACAAAATGAATAAATTTGAAGAGATATTAAAATATTTCCCTAATAATATATATAATATTTTGCTGTACACTTTAGAACAAAATACTCAAATAGAAAATACAATACAAGAAATTAGAATACGTGTTAACAGACCAATTTTATTGAAACTGAGTAATGCAGACATTTTGATTGAATATACAGTAAACCAATCAGAGATTTTACAAATATTAGAAAAATTATGTAATAATTCAATATATGCATATAAAAATCAGATATGTGATGGATTCATAACAGTCAAAGGTGGACATAGAGTCGGAATAACAGGTACAGCAGTAACTGAAAATAACAAAGTTATAAATTTAAAATATGTAACAAGTTTGAATTTTAGAATAGCTAGAGAAGTCTTAAATTGTAGCAACAAAATATTAGGACAAATTATAAACAAAGAAGACAATAACATTTATACAAGTTTAATTGTATCTCCACCGGGAAAGGGAAAAACTACAATTTTAAGAGATGCAATTAGAAGAATAAGCAATGGAATAGAAGAGTTGGATTTTAAAGGAAAAACATGCCGGAGTAGTAGATGAAAGAGGAGAAATTGCAGCAATGTATATGGGAGTTCCTCAAAATGATGTGGGAATAAGAACAGATGTAATTGAAAACATATCTAAGGCAAAAGGAATGAGGATGCTAATTAGATCAATGGCGCCTGAGGTTATTGCATGTGATGAAATAGGCTCAAAAGAAGATGTGCAAGCAATTCGGAGAAGCTATAACTTCTGGTGTTAAGGGAATCTTTACAATGCATGGTAAAACCATGGAAGACGTAAAAAGCAATAATGAAGTAAACAAGTTAATAGAAACAAAACAAATAGAAAAAATAATATTTATATAAAAATGGTTCTAAAACATTTTAACATGCATATAATATAAAAAATAAAAAGGACAAGGTGTATAATATGCAAATTATTAAATATTTTATACTATTTTTAATATTATTATTTTCAAGTCTAATAGGAAGATTTTTATCAAAAAAATATTTATATAGATTAGAAGAATTAGAAGCAATGAATAGTAGTTTAAACATATTTAAATCTAAAATAAAATTCACATATGAACCAATACCAGAAATTTTTGAAGAAATATCAAAGGGAACCAATAAAAACATTGGAAATATATTTCTTTTAGCAAAAGAAAAAATGGTCGATAACAATGCAAATACATCATGGGACCAAGCAATAGAAGAATGCAATACAAACTTAAAACAAGAAGACAAATACATATTAAAAACATTATCCAAATTACTTGGACAAACAGATAGTGAAGGACAAATTAGTCAAATAGAAATAACACAAAACTTCTTAGAAGCACAAATAAAAGAGGCGAGAGAAGAAAAAAACAAAAATGAAAAACTATACAGTAGACTAGGAACAACCATAGGATTAGCAATAGCAATAATCTTATGTTAAGAAATAAAACTAATTGTAAAAAGAAAGGAAAACAGAAGAATGGACATTAACTTATTATTTAAAATAGCGGCAATAGGAATACTAGTAGCAGTTTTACATCAAGTTTTAGTAAGAGCTGGAAGAGAAGATCAAGCAATGATGACAACACTTGCAGGATTAGTTATAGTCTTAACAATGGTAATCAAAGAAATAAGCAGTTTATTTGACACAGTAAGAACCATTTTTAATTTATAACTAATTGCCAATAGTTGCCAAGAGGGCCGGGTCTTTTTGACAATTTTTCATAATATTTCTAGTAAGCAACAAATTAGTAGTTATTAGAAAAAACATATTTAATTATTTTTACGATCAAGGGGCGCGTCCCTATGAACGGAGGAATCATGGAAATTATAAAGATTATAGGAGTTGCTTTGGTTGCTTTGATAATAATTATTATTTTGAAGCAATATAGGCCTGAGTTTGCAATATATATTAGTTTGCTCACAGGTGTTCTTATTTTGATTTTGATTGTGGACAAGTTGACTGGTATTATTAATTTGCTGCAATCTTTGGCAGACAAGGCATCGATTAATGGTACTTTTTTAACATTACTCATAAAAATAACGGGTATTGCACTACTTTCAGAGTTTGCTGTGAGTATTTGTAAGGATTCAGGGGAAGGTGCTATTGCAAGTAAAATAGAAATAGGAAGTAAAATTATTATAATTTCTATGTCAATTCCCATTATTTCAAGTTTATTGGAGGTTATTTTGAAGGTTTTACCATAGCAAAGGAGTTACAAATGAAAAGGATTATAAAAATTTTCCTTATAACAATAATGATTGTTTGTTTTAATAATTTTGTATATTCGAATCAGACTGATGATACTATAAAAGATCAACAAGAAGAGTTTGGAGTTCAAGAGTTTATTAATAATTCTAAAGAATATACAGGTGAATTTTTTGAAGGAATTGATATAAATAATATTTTTAATGATGCAATTAAGGGAAATGTTGATAATTCAACTTTATATAAAAGAGTTATAAATTTACTTGGGACAGAAGTTGTTTCAGGAATGAAAGCTATAGGAAGCATTTTGGTAATTATAGTAATACATAGTGTTTTAAAATCTATTAGTGATAGTTTAGAAAATGATGGTATTTCTAAATTGATTTATTATGTACAATATATATTGATTGTAACTATAATAATGACCAATTTAACTGAAATTGTGAAAATGGTACAAGATACATGTACTAATTTGGTAGCATTTATGAATATGTTAGTACCGCTTCTGATAACTCTGATGATGTATACAGGCAGTATAGCGACAAGTGGAATGTTGGAACCCATTATATTATTTATGATACAGTTTGTTGGTAATACAATACAAGACATAATAATACCATTAGTTCTAATATTTACAAGTCTAATAATAATTTCAAAAATATCGGATCAAGTGCAAGTAGAAAAATTATCAAAATTTTTGAAATCAGGAATAGTATGGTTTCTAGGAATTATATTAACAATATTTGTAGGAGTAGTTTCATTAGAAGGAACAATGTCAAGTAGTGTAGATGGAATAACAGCAAAAACCACAAAAGCAATTGTTAGTTCTGCAATACCAGTAGTTGGAAAAATATTAGGTGATGCAGTAGATACTGTTTTAGGATGTGGAGTAGTTCTAAAAAATGCAGTTGGATTAGTAGGAGTGGTAATAGTAATAGGAATATGCATAATGCCTATTTTAAAATTAACAATATTAACAATTTCTTACAAACTGCTTTCTGCAGTAGCAGAACCAATAGCAGATGGAAAAATAGTTAGTTTATTAGAACAAGTAGGTGACGTCTTCAAAATTTTATTGGCTATATTATCATCATTATCCTTTATGCTAATTATAGGAACAGCACTTGTTCTAAAAATATCCAATAGTGGAATGATGTATAGATAGGGGATACATATAATGATTAATTTTTTTAGCTCTTGGGCAAAAAATCTAGGGTTAGCAATTATAGTAGTGTCGATTTTAGAAATGCTTTTACCTAATAACAAAACAAAAAAATATATAAGAATGGTAATGGGAATATATATTATATTCAACATAATATCACCAGTAATAGAAAATAAAAATTTATTGGATGTAAATCAAATAGATTTAGAAAGTTATGCAACAAGTCAAACAAGTTCGTCAGATGTAAATCAAAGTTCGATGAATAAAAGAATAGAGGAATTATACATAGAAGAATTAGAAAAAGATGTTACAAAAAAGATAAAAGAAAAAGGTTATAAGGTTGAAAGTTGTAAAGTTAATGCACAAATAGCTGATAATGAAGAAGATACAAAAATAACAAAAATCAAATTAAAGGTAAAAAGAGGAGAAGAAAATACAGAAAACACAAATGATAATAATGTTGAAAATAAAATCGTGACTGAAATACAAAAAATTAAAACAATAAATACTGCTATAGATAAAAATAAGGAAAACAAAGAAAGTAAAAAAGATGAAAATATAAGCAAAGCAGAAATTCAAAATATTAAAAAATTTTTAATAGAAGAATATGAGGTGAGTGAAAAATGTTTAGAGATAAACTAAAGAAAATTGTTAATAGTTCAGAAGAAAATGGAGGAACAGACAAAAAGAAAATAGAAAATTTGGTGTTTTTTGTTATTATTCTAATAATTACAATTGTAGTAATAAATGTGATTTTGAATGGAAAAAAGACTACTGTAAAAACAGAAAATAATACTAATTCAAAAAAACTTGCGACTAATATAAATGAAGTAGATTCAAACAGCTCAGAAGAAAATAATCTAGAAGAAAAATTAGAACAAATTCTAAAGAAAATTCAAGGAGTAGGAGAAGTTAAAGTATGTATTAATTATTCAGAATCAAGTGAAGTGGTAGCAATGTATAATGAAAATTCTAAAGTGAGTAGTACAGAAGAAAGTGATACATCTGGAGGGACAAGAAAGATTCAAGAGACAGATTCTCAAAAAGATATAATTTATAAAGAAGAAAATGGAGAAAAAATACCTATAACCAAAAAAGTAATTCAGCCTAAAATAGAAGGAGCTGTAGTTACTGCTAAAGGGGCCAATAATGCAGATACAAAAGCAAATATAATACAAGCAGTTGAAGCTGTTACAGGACTTGCAACACATAAAATACAAGTTTTTGAGATGAATTAATAAGAAAATGATAAACATGTGGAGGAAAATGTTATGAAATTATTTAAGAAAAATCAAATAATTATATATGTTATAGCATTAATGTTAGTTACAGCAGGATATTTAAATTATACTACAAATGATGATTTAAAAAGTTCTGTTGAGACTAGTATGCAAATGGAATCTAAGGATGACAGTCAATTAGCGGATATAGGTGATGCAAAACTAGTAAGTAGTAACGATATAGTATCTGAAAATAATACAACAGGAGATAACTCAACAAATACAGTAAGTCAAACAGATAATATAAATGTTGAAAATACTACAAATACCACAACTAGCAGTGAGGCAAATGATCAAAATCAAGCAGATACTAACTTGAATTCAAATAATTCAGTAGAAACCAATAGCAATAATGTTGATGACTATTTTACTAAATCAAAATTAGAAAGAGATACAATGTATTCCCAAATGATAGAAACATATGAAAAAATTCTAAATAGTGATAATTCGCTTGAAACTCAGAAACAGTCAGCGACTCAGGAAATTACTAAAATAAATGATACAAAAAATAGTATTATGATTTGTGAGAATTTAATAAAAACAAAGGGATTTAATAATAGCGTGATATTTGTAAATGGAGAAAGTATTAGTGTTATAATAGCTGCTTCAGAGATAAAACAAGATGAAGTTGCACAAATACAAAATATCATTTCGAGAGAAATGAATGCAAAAATTGAAAATATTCATATTTCAAATAAATAATAAAAATAAAGGTTGTGTAGTTAACTATGTTGATCACAACTTTTATTTTTTTAAAACAAAATACAAATTTTTAAAAAAATATTGTATTTTTAAATTTTATTGTTATAATAATAAAAATAGAAGTTGAGAAAATATATAATAGGAGGAAGATATGGTAAAAAAAGTAGGAATATTAGCAAATGGTGGTGACGTTTCTGGCTTTAATGCAGTAATTAGAGCTATTGTTAAAACAGCAGAAAATCATGGAGTAGAATGTTACGGAATAATGGAAGGGTATAATGGATTATTAAAAAAAGATTTCGAAAAGTTAACTACTTCACAAGATGGAGAAGCAACTGGAATATTACCAAAAGGTGGATCTATTATAGGATCTTCTACAAACTCTAATCTTTTCAATTATAAAATAGTTAATGAAGATGGATCTGTTGAATATAAAGATATGTCAGATAAAGCTATTGAAAATATAAAAGAATTTGGATTTGATTGTATATTTACTTTAGGAGGAGACGGAACTCAAAAATCAGCAAGAGATTTTTCAACAAAAGGAGTAAATGTTATAGGTGTTCCTAAAACTATAGATAATGATGTTGCTTGTACAGAAATTACATTTGGATACAATACAGCAGTTTCTGTAGCAATGGAAGCATTAGATAGATTACACACAACAGGTGAAACTCATCATAGAATAATGGTATTAGAAGTAATGGGAAGATATGCAGGGTGGATTGCTCTAGAATCTTCAATTGCTGGAGGAGCAGATGTTGCATTAATTCCTGAAATACCATATGATATAAAAAGAGTTGCACAAAAAATAGAAAACAGAAAGAAAAGAGGAAAAAATTTCAGTGTAGTAGTTGTTGCAGAGGGAGCTAAACCGCTAGGAGGAGATATTACTGTAAAAAACCAAAGAAATAATGGAGCAGGAGTAGATAATACTAAACTAGGTGGAATAGGTGAAATAGTTGCTAGACAATTAGAAGAATTAACAGGATTAGAAGCTAGAAATACAACTTTAGGATATATGCAAAGAGGAGGAACTCCAACTGCTTTTGATAGAGTATTATGTTCAAAATATGGAACAAAAGCAATGGAATTAGCTTTAGAAGAAAAATTTGGAACATTAGTAGTTATAAAAAATGGTAGATTAGATTCTGTATCATTAGAAGATGTTGTAGGACAAAATACACAAATAGGAGCAGTATCTGGAAATACTCAAGAAAGTAATATAAGAAAAGTAACAATGGAAGACGATTTAGTAAAAACAGCAAGAAATTTAGGAATAAATCTAGGTGATTAGATTTAAAATTGATTAATATATTCAATATTAATATAATAAAATATAATGGAGGTAAAAAATGGAAGATAACAAAAAAGACGAATTACAAGAAAAAAAAGAAGTTGCAAATGAAAAAGTTAAAACAGAGAAAGTAGAAAGTGGAAAAGAAGAAAAAAATAACAAATCAGAAGAACTAAAAAAAGAAACAGCTAATACTGTAAATCAAGTAAAAGATACAATTAAGAAAGTAGACATAAAAAAAGATAGTGTTGGAACACAAGGATTTATAAAAGAGATGTTTAAAAATCCTCTTGAAACAATACAAGAAATAGTTAGTAAAAATACAGGTAAATATTTAACTTATGCAATAATTATACTTGCAATCTGGGTTATAGCAGAATTAGTAAGTAGAAGTTTTTCATTTAATCATATATGGGGACTTTCAAACATCGGTGGTGCTTTATGGTCTATATTTATTGCTGGTGTTACACCAATCATAAGCATATTAGTTATGTCATTAATAATATTCTTATTGAACAAAAATAATAAAAAACAATTAACAACTATAATAACAGTTGTAATAGCTGCAAGTATTCCATTAGCATTAGCATCGGTTGTAGATCTATTAACAGTATTTAGTACTAAAATTTCTTTAGTAACTATACCATTTGCTAAACTATGTAATGTTATATCAATAATACTTATGTATTTTGCAACTAAATCAATTTTGGGTGTAGAAAAAAATTCAGAATTTGTAAAAAAATTCGCAACAATAGAAGCTATTTATTTTATAGCATATCTTGTTTTCTCTTTATTTAATGTAATAATCTAAAAAACAAACACACAAATTAAATTTTGTGTGTTTTTCTATTAGATAAATATATGATAGATTAAGGATATAGTATAAATTATTACAATTTTATGACTTTTAAAAAATGCATTGTAATATAAAAATATTATTGATATAATTTAATTATAATTTTATACGAAAGAGGGGAAAATACATGAGAAAAAATAAAATGATAATAATATTAATAATAGTTAGTATTGTTATATTAGCATCAGCAGTTGGTATATATTTTACTGCAAAATCGAAAACTACAAATGATGAAATAGGAAAACTTAATAACTATTATGAAAAACTAAAAAATACAAGTTCATATAGTTTTACAAGTTGGCTAGATGATCAAAATAATGTTAAGTATTCTAAAAACAATAACGAAAGTTATAATGAAACAACATATCAAGGAAAAAATACAAAATATATTGTGAAAAATGGAAATACTTACTTAGTAAAAGATAGCGAAAAAGTTTATTATACTTATGAAAACAATGAAACAGATTTGTATGCTATTGAGATGCAGATAGCCGATATAAAAGAAAATGAAGCAAGTTCAGGAAAAGAGAAAATTGAAGGTAAACAATATAAATATGAAGAATTTAAAGGAATATCTAATTTTTATATTGGAAATATTAATGCAAATGACGAGAATACAAAAACACGATTTTATTTTGATGGTGATAACTTAGCATATATAAAAACTATTGTTGATGAAAATACAGAGCAATTATTAAAAATCGAATTTTCAGAAACAGTAGATAATAAGCTATTTAATATCCCAACAAATTATAAAGAAATGTAAAGAAAGGAAGAGATGAAAATGTCAACAAAATTTGTTTTAAACGAAACATCATATTTTGGAAAAGGAGCAAGGGAAGAGCTTCCAAACGAAATTAAAAAAAGAGGATTTAAAAAAGTATTTTTAGTAAGCGATAAAGCTTTAGTAGAAGCAGGAGTGACTGCTAAAATTGAAGATGTATTAAATAAGGCAGAAATACCTTATGAATTATATTCAGAAATAAAACCAAACCCAACAATTAAAAATGTTCAAGATGGAGTAAAAGCTTGTAAAGAATCACAAGCAGATCTTATTGTCGCAGTTGGTGGAGGATCAAGTATTGACACTTCAAAAGGAATTTCTATAGTTATGACAAACCCAGACAGAGCAGATATTAAGTCATTAAATGGAGCATCAAATACAGTAAACAGAGGAATGCCAGTAATAGCACTTCCAACAACAGCAGGTACTGCTGCAGAAGTTACAATTAATTATGTTATAACTGATGAAGATGCAGAAATAAAAATGGTATGTGTTGATCCTAATGATATACCAATATTAGCAATTGTCGATTCAGAATTAATGGCTTCAATGCCAAAAGGTTTAGCAGCAGCAACAGGAATGGATGCATTAACACATGCTGTTGAAGGATATATAACAGCAGCTCATAATGAAATGTCAGATATGTTTCACATGAAAGCTATAAAAATGATATTTAAATATTTGCCAGCAGCTGTTAATGACAAAGATGATGAAGCAATCGAAATGATGGGGATGGCGCAATATATTGCAGGTATGGGATTCTCAAATGTAGGTTTAGGAATTGTACACTCAATGGCCCATCAATTAGGAGCTGTATATGACACTCCACATGGTATTGCTAATGCAATGTTGTTACCAACAGTAATGAGATTTAATGGAGAAGATCCAGCAACAGCTCAAAGATTTAGAGAAATATTAATTAATATAGGTAGACCAGATGCTGCAAACTTGAATGATCAAGATGTTATAAATACATTTGTATGGATGATATCAGAATTAAGCAAAGCAGTTGGTATAACACAAACAATAAAAGATTACGGAGCTAAAGAAGAAGATTTTGAAATGCTTGCAGAAAAAGCAATGAAAGATCCATGTAAACCAGGTAATCCAAGAGAAGTTACAAAAGAAGATTTCATAGAATTATATAGAAAAGCTATGTAAGTATTTTCGTTTATTATAATAAAACTATAAAAATACTTGAAATTTTAACGAAAATGTGTAATAATATAGCATAATATTAAAAGACAATAAAAAAGAGGAGTAAGTATATACTTATTTAAAGAGAAAAGAAGTCATAGGCTGAGAGCTTCTTAAATAAAAGGTAAACTGAAGGTAGCTTTTTTGTCGATATTCTGAACTACTACGATATAAGTAAGAATATCCGCTTAAGTAGCGTTAAAAACTAATTAAGATGTAATTTATTTCATAATATAAATAAATTATAATTAAGGTGGTACCGTGAGTAATTTAGCTCGCCCTTATATACAGGGCGAGTTTTTTGATATTATAAAAATATATCAAAAAGGATAAAAAATCATCAAAAAATGGACTAATATAATGAAGGTGGGGATTTTTTGAAACTAGAAATACAAAGTAAAAGCGAAGGAGCAGAATTAACGAGCATAAAATTTAATGGAAAAGAAATGCTTCATCAAGGAAAAGAGTATTGGAATAGGCATGCACCAGTATTATTTCCAATTGTAGGACAAATAAAAAATGGAGAAACAATAATTAACAAAAATACATACAAAATGACTCAGCATGGTTTCGCAAGAGATATGGAATTTGAAACAATTGAAAAGACACCAAATATTCATAGATATGTTTTGAAAAGCAATGATAAAACATTGGAAAAATTTCCTTTTAAGTTTGAGTTATATGTAACCCATGAAATTAAAGACAATAAAATATCAACAAAATATACAGTTGTAAATAAAGATAATGAAGAAATGATATTTGGACTTGGTGGACATCCCGCATTTATCTGTGATTATAGTAAAGAGGAATATGAGATAGATTTTATAGAAAAAGAAGAAAAGATAGAGTTTTTTAAATTAAAAAACGGACTTGTTGATACAGAAAAAGGAAAAAATATTTTAAATGACAATAAGATTTATTTAACGAAAAATATATTTGAACAAGATGCTATTATCATGAAAAATATAAAATCTAAAAAAGTAGTTTTAAGAAATACAAAAACAAATAAAAAAATATTAGAATTTGATTTTACAGGTTTTCCATATTTAGCATTATGGTCAAAGATTGGAGCACCCTTTGTCTGTATCGAACCTTGGCTTAATACTGCAGACAAAATAGATTCAAATGGTGAATTTAAAGATAAAGAAAATATATTAAAACTAAAATCTAATGATAAATTCGAATGTGAATATAAAGTTGAATTTTTTGAATAAAAAATAAAAGGAAAAATAAAAAAGGGAAAACAAGGAACGTCCCAAAATCCCTTTTAAAGGGAAAATAAGGAACGTCCCAAAATCCCGGAGGAGGAATGTTATGTTGAATGAAAAGTATAATCCAAAGGATTTTGAAGAGAGGTTGTATAAGAATTGGAAGGCTAAGGGATATTTTAAGCCTAGTATGGATAAGTCAAAGGAAAGTTATTGTATTATGATGCCACCACCAAATGTAACTGGTAAGTTGCATATGGGACATGCTTTAGATGATACTATACAAGATGTTTTGATTCGTTTTAAAAGAATGCAGGGATATAATACTTTGTGGCTTCCAGGTTCTGATCATGCAGCAATTGCTACAGAGGTAAAGGTTGTAGAAAAAATGAAAAATGAAGAAGGACTTACTAAAGCTGATATTACAAGAGAACAGTTTTTGGATAGAGCTTGGGCATGGACAAAAGAATATGGCGGAACTATTCAACAACAACAAAGAAAGTTGGGATGTTCTTGTGATTGGGATAGAAATAGATTTACTATGGATGAAGGACTATCAGAAGCAGTTTTAGAACAATTTATTGCTTTATATAATAAAGGATTAATTTATAAAGGGAAAAAGATGATAAATTGGTGTCCATCTTGTCATACTACTATATCAGATGCTGAAGTAGAATATGAAGATGAAGCTTCACATTTATGGCATATTAGATATAAAATAAAAGATACAGATGAGTATATAATTGTTGCTACTACTAGACCAGAGACTATGTTAGGTGATACAGCTGTTGCAGTACACCCAGATGATGAGAGATATAAAGATTTGATAGGGAAAAAATGTATTCTTCCAATAATGAACAAAGAAATTCCAATAATTGGTGATGAGTTTGTAGAAAAAGAATTTGGAACAGGTTGTGTTAAAATTACACCTGCACATGATCCTAACGATTATCAAGCTGGATTAAGACATAATTTAGAAATTGTTGAAGTATTTGATGATAGTTCAATAATGGGAGATTTAGTTCCAGAATATAAAGGAATAAAATCAATTGAAGCTAGAAAATTGATAGTTAAAAAATTAGAAGAAATAGGAGCGTTAGTAAAAACAGAAGATTATACTCATAATGTAGGAAAATGTTATAGATGTCATAGCACTATTGAGCCTAGAGTATCAGAGCAATGGTTTGTATCAATGAAAGATCTAGCAAAAAGAGCAGCAGATGCAGTAAGAAATGATGAGGTTAAGTTTGTTCCAAAAAGATACGAAAAAATGTATTTTAACTGGTTAGATAATATTCAAGATTGGTGTATTTCAAGACAATTATGGTGGGGACATAGAATACCAGTATATTATTGTGATGAATGTGGACATATGAATGTTGCAAAACAAATGCCAGAAAAATGCGAAAAATGTGGTTCTGACAAATTACATCAAGATGAAGATTCATTAGATACATGGTTTAGTTCAGCACTATGGCCTTTCTCAACACTAGGATGGCCAAATACAGAAACAGAAGATTATAAAACATTTTATCCAACTAATGTGTTAGTAACAGGGTATGATATTATAACATTCTGGATATCAAGAATGATGACTCAAGGACTAGAACTTACAGATATGAATCCATTTAAAGATGTAGTAATACATGGAATAGTAAGAGATGCTCAAGGACGAAAAATGTCTAAATCATTAGGAAATGGAATTGATCCAATAGAAATTATAGAAAAATATGGTGCTGATGCATTAAGATTTTCTGTACTTTCTGGAACAACAATGGGAAATGATATAAGATATATGCCAGAAAAACTAGAACAAGCATCAAATTTTGCAAATAAAATTTGGAATGCTGCTAGATTTATAAAAATGAATTTAGTAGATGATGAAAAAGTAATTAAATTCTTTGAGGAGAATTATAATAAAGAAACACATTCTTTTAAAGAAGACAGTTTAACAATTGAAGATAAATGGATTATATGCAAACTAAACAAAGTAATTAAAGACGTAACTAAAAACATAGAAAATTACGACTTAGGAGTTGCACTTGATAATATATATAGTTTCACTTGGAATGAATTTTGTGATTGGTATATAGAAATGGTGAAATCAAGATTATACAGTGAAAATCAAGAAGAAAAAGTAAGAGTATGTTTTGTGCTTGACTATGTATTTGGAATATTATTAAAATTATTACATCCATTTATGCCATTTGTAACATCAGAAATTTATGAAAAACTAGTAAGATATAATGATAAAGATTTAATGATATCAAAATGGCCAAAATATAAAGAAACATTAAATTATAGTAATGAAGAACAAACAGTAGAAAAAATAAAACAAATAATAACTGAAATAAGAAATGTAAGAGCAAATATGAATATACATCCAAGTAAAAAATCAGAATTAATATTTGTAACTGAAAAGTATGAAAAAGACATCATGGAGGCTCAAGACTTCATACTAAAACTAGGATTTGGAAGTTCGATAAAAATACAAAAAGACAAATCAGGAATACCAGAAAATAGTGTATCAATTATGCAAGAAGGAATTGAACTATATATGCCATTAGAAGATTTAATTGATATGGAAGAAGAAAAGAAAAGACTAGAAGAAGAAAAGAAACGTTTAGAATCTGAGGTGGCTAGATGTGAAAAAATGTTATCAAATCCAGGATTTATAAATAAAGCTCCAGAAGCAAAAATAAACGAAGAAAAAGCTAAACTTATAAAATATCAAGAGATGTTAAAAAAGGTAGAAGAAAGCTTAAAATAATAATAAATCAACCGTATTCTAGACAGAAGTCTAAAATACGGTTTTTCTGTTTAAGGATGATGACATTCTATTATATTTTACCATTACTACATATCTTAATGGAAAAAACATAAATAGGACCATCAAAACTGTTGAAAAGTTGATGAGTCGCATCCTTACGGCATACATGAACATGACCATCAGGAAAAACATAAAGTTCCTTTACTTTTCTAAACTGTTTTCCATAATTGGCTGGCTCATAATGCCCGTGAGACTTGATGGCAAGTCCTTTGGATTCTACATATAAACATGAAAATCTGTGCTCAGTATGTTTATACGAAAAAGTTCCAATGTTTTGTTGCCAAACTTCGCCAATGACGACATCGTCATTTTCCATGCGTTCCCATTCGTTATTAAGGGAATAATTATTAAGTAGAACTTCAAATTCATCCCAAAACGTCCGGTACACATCGGAATCACCTCTTAATGTTCGAATTTTCTCGAGGCATGACAAAAATAATTGCCGAGAATCATGTTGCTGTGTCATATTTCACCTCCAACATTATGTAATAAAAACAAAAGATACTATATAATTATAGCATAAGTGGCTAATCATAGCAAATATTTATAATGCTATAATAAATTTTAGATTACAAAACTAATTAAAATTTATTAAATTTTAAAAAAAGTATTGACTTGGAGTTAACTCGAAGTGATATAAAGAATATGTAAATAAAAAACAAACGAGGAGGAGTAAAAATGTCATATTTAGGAGAAGAGATTAAAAAACTAGGGTTTGGACTAATGAGATTACCACAAAAAGATGGGAAAATAGATATAGAACAAACAAAGGAAATGGTAGATGAATATTTAAATGCTGGTTTTACTTATTTTGATACAGCATGGGCATATGCTGGAAGTGAAGATGCAATAAGGCAAGCATTAGTTGAAAGATATCCTAGAGAAAAATACCAATTAGCAACAAAAAATGCTGCTTGGATAAATTGTAAAACAAGAGAAGAAGCAATATCACAATTTGAAACTTCATTAAAACAAACTGGAGCTGGATATTTTGATTTTTATCTATTACATAATTTAGGAGAAGGAAGAACAAAAGTTTTTGACGATTTTGATATGTGGAATTGGATATTAGATATGAAAGCACAAGGAAAAATAAAACATGCAGGTTTTTCATTCCACTCAACACCAGAAGAATTGGATGAAATATTAACAGAACATCCGGAAATGGAATTTGTACAATTACAAATAAATTATGCTGATTGGGAAAATCCAGCAATTCAATCAAAAGCTTGCTATGAAGTAGCAAGAAAACACGGTAAACCTGTAATTATAATGGAACCTGTAAAAGGTGGTATGTTAAGTTCTCCACCAGAAAAAGTAAAGGAAGTATTTAAAAAAGCAAATCCAAATGTTTCAATAGCATCTTGGGCAATAAAATTTGCTGCAAATTTAGATGGAGTAATTACAGTATTATCTGGAATGAGTAATATAGATCAAATGAAAGATAATTTATCATATATGAAAGATTTTACAAAATTATCTAAAGATGAAGAAGAAACAATAAAAGAGGCACAGGAAATATTAAAAAGTATACCATTAATACCATGTACAACTTGTAATTATTGTGCAAAAGTATGCCCTATGCAAATAGGAATATCAGGTTCTTTTACATCAATGAATTATCTTACAT
>CAKPRW010000018.1 GCA_934183045.1 uncultured Clostridia bacterium | reverse complement strand
GTAATATACCAAGTTAAAGATAATTCAAATATCATAATGCAGAAGTCAGATTTCAAAGCAAGTTTTTGTGTTAGTGACAATTATGTAGAAAGTGCACAAAATAATTCAAGTAATTTAATTCAAGATAGTAATATTGCTAGTAAAAATAATAATTCAAACAACAATTCCCAAAAAGAAAATATAAAATGGTATATAGAAATACCAAGTATCAATTTAAAAGCAGAAATTTATGAAGGAACCACGAAAGAAGTGATGGATAAATATGTGGGACATTTTGAAGAAACGCAAAAAACAAATGGAAATATAGGATTAGCTGCACATAATAGAGGGTATGCAAAAAACTATTTTGCCGATTTAAAAAAGCTAAAAGAAGGTGATAAGATTATCTATAGATATAACGACTTCACAAAGGAATATAAGGTTAAAAAACATTATATTATTAAAGATACAGATTGGGAACCATTAAAAGGAACAAAAGAAAATACAATAACACTTATAACATGCGTGGAAAATCAGAAAGAATATAGAAGATGTGTACAAGGAGAAGAGATAAAAAAATAGAGAGGAGAAAGTATTGATAAAAAATATAATAAAGAAAATATTAATTGTAGCTACCATTTTACTATTAAATGGACTAACTTTTATAAATGCCGTAAATGCAAATAACAATAGTGTATATGTACATGCTATAGGCAGTTGTGGAGATCTGCTAACATATAAAGGAGTGGTAGTTAAATCAAATTATGTAATTTATACAAAAGATGGAGTTAATTATCCTGCATATTGTATGGATAAAACTAAAGTAGGAGCTGATAATAGTGGTTATAATGTTACAATACAGGAGTCAATTAAAGATGTGAACTTATGGAAAATTATAATAAATGGATATCCATATAAATCAACATCAGAATTAGGTGTAGCAAATAAAGAAGAAGCATTTCTTGCAACAAAACAGGCAATTTATTGTTATATTCATGGAAATAGTATTTCAGATTATGCACCTATTGGTACTGCAGGGCAAAGAACATTAAATGCTATGAATAAAATATTAGCAGATGCTAAAAAGTCAAATGAAAACAAAATATCAAGTACGATTAAAATAAATAAAAATTTAGAACAATGGAAACAAGATAACATAGATAAAAATTATTTATCAAAAACATATCAAGTAACAGCAGGAGCAAATATAAAAAATTATACAATAACTTTAAATAGAGAAAATGGTAAAGATATAGGAGGTTTAAAACTAACAAACGAAAAAAATCAGGAAAAAACTGAATTTGCACCAAATGAAAAATTTAAAATAATGATACCTATAAAAAATACTACAGAAATAGGAACATTTAATTTAAAAGTTGAAGCAAAAATTAATACGAAGCCAATATTATATGGAACTGCACCAAATAGTGGATTACAAGATTATGCTTTAACTGCTGCATCATATGAAGATGGACTTGGAAATATAAAAGATGAATATCCTAAAAATGAAACAAAAATTGTAATTATAAAATTAGACGAGGATACAAAAGGAAAAATGGAAGGCGTGGAATTTGAACTATTAGATGAGAATAAAAATGTTATATATAATGATTTAAAAACTAATAACAACGGAGAAATACAGGTTAATAATTTAATTCCAGGAATATATTATTTAAGAGAAACAAATACGAAAGACGGTTATTCAAAATATGAAGAATTAATTAAAATAAGTATTAAATTAAATGAACAAGTAGTTGTTACAGTAAATAATAAAAAAGAAGATAAACCAACAATAGAAACAAGTGAGAAAAAATTAGAAGTAAACCAAGAAATTGTAAAGGAAAAAAATGAAAAACAAACAAATATAATACAAGAAAATATAAAACAAGTAAAGACATTACCAGTAACAGGAATGTAATAAGAAATGAGGCAATTGGGAATAATCCTGTTTGTCTCATTTTTGATATAATAAAAGTACAAAAAACATTTTATAAATAATGTTAATTGTAATAAATTTTTAGTTTAGGTGATAAAATAAAAAAGATGGAAAATGACTGTTTTGATTGTTTTATTTTTATAATAAATTTATTGAAAAAAAAATAAAAAACAGATATAATGAGAACAATATAATAAAAGAAAAAAGGAGAATAGACTTAATGGTTTCACAATTAATTATATTAATGCTATTAATACTATTAAATGCCTTTTTTGCTGCAAGTGAAATTGCTTTTATAACCCTAAATGATGCCAAAATAGAGAAACAGGCAAAAGAAGGTAATAAAAAAGCTCAGCAAATTCAAAAAATGTTAGAAATGCCAAGTAAATTTTTAGCTACAATACAAATAGGAATTACTTTGGCAGGATTTTTATCAAGTGCATTTGCATCAGAAGCGTTTGCTGCGAGATTAGCACCAGTATTATATAATGTTATACCATATGTCAGTTTAAATGCCTGGAAAAGCATTTCTATTATAATTATAACTATTATATTATCTTTCTTTACATTAGTTTTTGGAGAACTTGTACCAAAAAGACTTGCGATGAAGAAATATGAAAAAATTGCATTTAGTACAATTGGAATTATAAGAGGTTTATCGATTATAACTGCACCATTTGTTAAATTTTTAACAATAACAACTAATGCAGTTTCTAAGCTGTTTGGAGTAGGTGAAAATGAAGAAGAATCAGTTACAGAAGAAGAAATAAAAATGATGGTTGATCAAGGTGAAGAAAAGGGAACAATAAAAGAAGAAGAAAAAGAATTAATAAACAATGTCTTTGAATTTAATGATATAACTGTTTCAGAAATTATGAGACATAGGAAGGATATCTTTGCTATTGATCTGAATATTAGTCAAGAAGAATTACTTAATGAGCTTTCGGAAGTAGAATATAGATATAGTAGAATACCTGTATATGATGAGACAATTGATGAAATAAAAGGAATTTTATATATTAAAGATGTATTTAAAAATATTAACAAAAAAACGTTTAAAGTAAAAAATGTTATGAAAGAAGCATATTTCATTTCACAAAATAGGTTAATAAATGAGGTTTTTAAGGAACTTCAAAAAAATAAAATACAGATTGCAATAATTCTTGACGAATACGGCGGAACAGCTGGAATTATTACAATGGAAGACATTTTGGAAGAATTAGTTGGAGATATATATGATGAGTATGACGAAGAAGAGCAAGAATTTGAAAAAATAGATAATAACACATATATTTTGAGTGGAAGTATGACAATATATGATGTTAATAAATTATTAAATGCTAACATTCCTGAAGGTGACTATGATACAATATCAGGTTTTATACAAGATGAATTAGGAAGAATACCAGAAGATGAAGAAAATCCTATAATTGAGACTAAGGATATTACCTATAAAATAGAAGAATATGAAGATAAAAGAATATTAAAAATAAAAGCTTGCAAAAATAACGTAAAAGAAAATATGGAAAAAGATGGAGGAAAATAATGAAAAAAACATTTAGAATTCGAATGACTATAATATCAATAATATTAATAGGTTTAATAGTGTTTGGAATATATTTATTAGTAAAAAATAGTAGCAAGAAATATGAAATTGAAGAGGTAAAAGAATATAATTATTTTGTAGTAAAACAAGATAACTTATATGGAGTAATTGATAGAAGCGGAAATATTGTAGTAGATGCAAAATATGATGATGTAAAGATTCCAAACCCAGAAAAAGCAATATTCTTATGTACAAAAGATGAAAATATCAAAATTTTGAATGAGAAGGGCGAAGAAATATTAACACAATATGAAAAAGTAGAAGCAATAAGATTAAAAAATATTTCAGGAGATTTAATGTATGAAAAAAGTACTTTAAAATATAAGGAAAATGGAAAATATGGAATTATTAATTTTGCTGGAAAGAAGATAACAAAAGCTATATATGATGAAATAGAAAATTTACCATATAAAGAAGGCGAATTACTTGTAAAACAAAACGATAAATATGGAGTGATAAATATAAATGGTGGGAAAATAGTAAACATAGAATATGATCAAATTTCAGTAGATGAATATTACTCTGATGGGGACAAATATAAATATGCAGGTTATATTATATCTAATAAGACACAAGAAGGATATAGATATGGATATATAAATTATAAAGGTGAATTATTAGAAGATATCGAATATAACGAATTATCAAGAAATAATGATGTAGATGATAAAGACAATATATATTTAATATGTGCTAAAAACGGACAATATGGAGTTACTCAAAATGGTAAAAAGATACTAGAAAATGAATATCAATCAATAAACTTTGATAAAACAAATAATGTATTTGTTATAGAAAAAAGTAAAAAATATGGTATTGCAAATTTAACTGGAAAAATAGTAGTACCTGTTGAGTATTCACAAATTGATATAACTGGAATATACTTATATGCACAAAATGCACAAGGAATAACTGTGTATAATAGTGATGGAAGTCAAGTAAACATTGATACTAATATTGCTATATTAAATACTGATAATGAGAAATATAGAATAAAGATTAACAGCGAAGAAGGTACTAAATATGGAATTATAAAAAAAGATGGAACACAAATTATAAAAGAAAAATACAATTATATTGAGTATCTATATGATAATTATTTTATTGTTAGTAATGAAGAGTCTAAGTTAGGTGTTATTAATGATAAAGATGAAGAAAAAATCAAAATTATGTATGATTTAATACAAAAGGTACAAGATACAGATATTATTCAAACATCTATTTCAGAGAATAAGACAACTTACCTATTCTCAAAAGATATGAACCAAATTTGTGAGATGGAAAATGCATTAGTTGAAACATACGATAATTATATAAAAATATATAATGAAAATGAAGTTAAATACTTTGACAAAGAGGGAAAAGAATTAAAGAACACAGAAGTATATCCAAACAATAAATTATTCACAAAAGAAGAAAATGGAAAATATGGTTATATTAACTCTAGTAATAAAATTGTTGTAGATTGCAAATATGATCAAGCAACAGAATTTAATGAATATGGATTTGCAGCAGTAAAGCTAGATGGAAAATGGGGAGTTATAAATGACCAAGGAACTGAAATAGTAAGTCCTATGTTCGAATTTAATAATGGAACTATTCCATCATTTATTGGAAAATATTATAAAATGACATATGGATTTGGAGAGGTATATTATACTAATGATAAATAAATAAAATATATGCAATTAAATTTAGGTTGTCAATCATTTAGAATATAAATTGATTGGCAACTTTTTTTGTTTAAATTCATATAAAAAAGTATATACTATAAAAAAGGAAGGTGTTAAATGTGAAGCTTGGAATTGCATTGTCAGGTGGAGGAATAAGAGGAGTAGCACATGCAGGAGCATTGCGTGCATTAGAGGATAGTAAAATAAATGTAGATATAATCGGAGGTACAAGTTCAGGAGCTTTGGTAGCCTCTTTATATGCTATGGGATATTCACCTTATTATATATACATACTATTTAAAAGATACGCAAAAGATATTGCAGAGATAGAATCAGCGCCAATTATATCTGGAATAGGTAATTTTATGTTTAATAAAAAAGTATGTATGAATGGATTAAAAACAGGTGAAAGCATAGAAAAGGCTTATAATAATTTGGCAATAAAAAAAGGAATAAAAAGAATACAAGATATAAAAAAAATGCCTTTAGTAATACCTTCGGTTGATGTATTAGATTCTCATAAATATGTATTTACAAACCAAATTCCAGATGAATGCAAGAATAAAAAATATTATATAACAGATATATCAATTGGGAAGGCTGTAAGAGCAAGTAGTAGTTTTCCTTGTGTTTTTTCTCCTTGTGAATATAAAGAACATAAATTCTTGGATGGTGGTGTATTAGATAACATTCCAGTTGAAGAAGTAAAAAAACAAGGAGCGGACAAAGTTATTGCTATTAATTTTAAAGCAGATGATGTTAATAATGAAAGTAATATGATGGACATTGCAATGAGAACAATTGATATCATGGGAAATAAAATATCTGAGGAAAGTATTCAAAAAAGTGATTATCTTTTAACAATAGAGACTGATAAGACTGGATTGCTTGAAGTAGATAAATTAGATGAATGTTATAAATACGGTTATAAAGCAATGGCTGGAAAAATAGAAGAAATAAAAGAAATGCTTTATTAGTTGGATAAATATGATATAATATTATTGTAATTAATAAACAATGTTTTAAGGTGATAAGATGTTTATAATAGAAGATGAACTAAAAAAACTTCCAGGAAAACCGGGAGTTTATATAATGAGAGACAAAGATAATAATATTATATATGTTGGGAAAGCAATTTCTTTAAAAAATAGAGTTAGACAATATTTCAGAAAAAATAATAAAACAGCTAGAATAGAAAAAATGGTAAGTTTAATAGATCATTTTGAGTATATTGTAGTAGATAATGAAGCAGAAGCATTAATTTTAGAGTGTAACTTAATAAAGAAAAACAGACCTAGATTTAATGTTTTATTAAAAGATGATAAAACATATCCATATATAAAAGTAGATTTAAAAGCAGAATTTCCAGGAGTATATATAACAAGAAGAGTAATAAATGATGGAGCAAAATACTTTGGCCCTTATGCTAATCCTGGTAGCGCAAAAGAAATGTTAAATTTTATAAAACAGAAATATAAAATACATCAATGTAGGACTTTGAAGGAAAGAACAAGACCATGTCTAAATTATCATATTAATAGATGTTTGGCTCCATGTATGGGATATGTGAAAAGAGAAGAATATATGGAACAAATTTATGAAATATTAGACTTATTAGAAGGAAAAACAGATAAAATTTTAAAAGAGTTAAAGATGCAAATGGAAGAGGCATCAAAAAATATGAATTTTGAAAAGGCTGCAGAGATACGTGATAGGATGCAAGCTATTGATAGAGTGTCAGAAAAACAAAAAGTTTCTAATATATCAGAAAATAACATTGATGTTATTGGAATTGCAAAATCTGAATTGCAAGTATGTGTAGAAATATTTTTTGTGCGTGGTAGTAAAATGATAGGAAGAGAGCATTATTTCTATCAAGATTTAAGAGACATGGATGATAAAGAAATATTATCTGGTTTTATAAAACAATACTATTTAGATAATCCTAACATTCCAAATAAAATAATGATAAGAGAAGAAATTGATGATAAAGATGCAATTGAGAAGTGGTTATCCACAATTTTAGGTAAAAAAGTGGAAATCAAGACTCCAAAAAAAGGTGAAAAGTTACGTTTTGTTGAAATGGCAGAACTAAATAGTAAAGTAACATTGGAAAATAAAGAAAAAGATAAAAGTGAAATTTTATTGGAATTAAAAGATGTATTGCAGTTAGAAAAATTACCAAGGAAAATTGAAACTTATGATATTTCAAATATTTCTGGTGAATATGTAGTTGCTGCTATGTGTGTTATGCAAGATGGAGTGATAAAAAAGAATTTATCTAGAAGATTCAAAATAAAGACAGTAATTGGACAAGATGATCCTAAGTGTATGGAAGAAGTTATTACAAGAAGGTTGAAACATTCTATAGAAAATCCAAATGGTGGTTTTGGTAGATTACCAGATGCTATATTTGCAGATGGAGGAATTACTCAAATAAGAGCAACTAAAAATGCAATTGAAAAATATAATTTACAAATACCCGTATTTGGAATGGTAAAAAATAATAAACACCAAACTAGAGCTTTAATGGATGAAAATAGAAACGAACTTCAAATATCAGAAAATTTAATGAATGCTATTACTAGATTTCAAGATACAGTTCACGATACTGCAATTACTTACCATAGAAAGGTAAGAGATAAACAAATTACTAAATCAGAATTAGATGAAGTTGCAGGAATAGGAAATGTAAAAAAACAAGCCTTATTGAAAAAATTTGGTAGTATAGAACAGCTAAGAAAGGCTAATGTTAAAGAATTAATGGAAGTAAAAGGAATTACAGAAAAACTTGCAAATGATATATTAAATAAAATTAACACATAAATAATATTGATATATATACTTAACTAATATAAGTTTATAATTATGGCAGAATTATATAAATAAAAGAAGAGCATTCTATGCTCTTCTTTTGGTTTGGTGCATTGATGAGATAACTTTAAATCCATTAGGGAAGTTATCTTTGACAGGTTTTGTAATCTTAAGGTAATAAAGTATAACCAAAATTAGATTACTTATTCCTAATATAAAAATTACTTTTTTCATAAGAACACCTCTCTTACTAAAGCTGGTGGGAATTTTCCCAAGTTAATAGTTACTTTATTATATCAAAAATATTATAAAAAGCAATACAAATAATTAAAGTAGTAATTTAATATATGTTTATTTTTATCTAATTTTTTAGATAGTGTAATAAAAATAAAAGAATATGTAAAAACACGCGAACGATTACTATAAAAAATAGTAATATATCTTTTGGTTATGAATATATATATATAAATAAAAAATAGGGGGAGTTTTTATGGAATATACAAAAGATGTATTCTTTAAGATTAATTACAATACAAATTTTAATAAGATACAAAAAGAGGAAGAAAAATGGACAAGTAGGTTGTTAAAAAAAATTCAAGATCATAAATTATTAACAACAGTTGTTATTACATTTGTAATGTTTTCTATTGTAAATATAATTATGATTTATAGCTTCATGCAAATATTGCAAAATATATAGTATCAAAAATAAAGTTATACATTAATAAATATTTGTTAGAAGATAAATGTATTGGAAAATTTAATATAATATGGTAAAATAGTACTATCTAAATAATGATGGTATTATTTTTTTATATCAAAAATTATAGGGGAGAGATTTTAAAATTATGATGAAACTTGCAGATGAATGGAAAGAATATAAAATATTAGATATGGCAAATGGTCAAAAATTAGAAAGATGGGGTAATGTAGTATTATCTAGACCAGACCCACAAATAGTGTGGAAAAATAAAAGTTTTCCTGATAAATGGAAAAAAATAAATGCAACATATCATAGAAGCAAAACTGGTGGAGGTTCATGGGAATTTAATAAGAAAATGCCTAAACAATGGCAAATTCATTATAAAAATTTAACATTTAATATTAAACCTATGGGATTTAAACATACAGGATTATTTCCAGAACAAGCAGTTAATTGGGATTGGATGATAAATAAAATAAAATCAGAAAAAAGAGAGATAAAAGTATTGAACTTATTTGCTTATACAGGAGGGGCTACAGTAGCTTGTTTATCTGCTGGTGCATCTGTTTGTCATGTAGATAGCTCAAAAGGAATGACAACATGGGCTAAAGAAAATGTTGCATCATCAGGATTACAAGATAGACCAGTTAGATTCATTGTAGATGACGTTGTAAAATTTGTAAATAGAGAAATAAGACGTGGAAACAAATATGATGCTATAATAATGGATCCGCCATCATATGGGAGAGGTGCAAAAGGTGAAGTATGGCAATTTGAAGAAAACATCTATGATTTAGTAGAATTGTGTACACAAGTATTATCAGAAAAGCCACTATTTTTCTTAATCAACTCTTACACAACTGGAATTTCAAGCACAGTATTAAAAAACATTTTAAATTTAACAGTTGGAAAACAGCATAAAGGAAAACTAGAATCAGGAGAAATAGGGATTCCAATGGAAGATTCCAAATTAGTATTACCTTGTGGAATCTATGGACGTTGGGAAAGATAATGGGGACGCGCCCCTTGGTCGTGTTTTCATTATTAATCAGTGATTATTATTAAATAAGATGTTTTTATTGTTAATCGGTAAATTATTACAAAATAACATATTTGCGGACTAAGCGCGACCAAGGGGCGCGTCCCCATTATCAAAGGAGAGATTAATGGAAAATTTGAAAGTGATTTATGAAGATAATCATATAATTGTTGTTGAAAAGAAGCCTAATATTCCGTCACAAGCAGATAAAACCGGTGATATTGATATGCTAACTATGATTAAGCAATATATTAAGAAAAAATATAATAAGCCTGGAAATGTTTATCTAGGCTTGGTTCATAGATTAGATAGACCTGTTGGAGGAGTTATGGTTTTTGCTAAAACTTCAAAAGCAGCTTCTAGATTAAGTAATCAAGTAAGAGAGAAGGTTTTTAAGAAGAAGTATTTAGCTGTTGTTGATGGAAAAATAGAAAATGAAAAACGGCATTTTAGAAGATTACTTATATAAAGATGAAAGAAATAATATTAGTAAAGTTGTAGATAAAGATAAGAAAAATGCCAAATTAGCCAAATTAGATTATGAAGTGTTGAAATATAATGAAGTAAAAGACTTAAGCTTAGTAAAAGTAAATTTACATACAGGTAGACACCATCAAATAAGAGTTCAACTTGCAAATTCTGGTCATAGCATTTTTGGAGATCAAAAATATGGGACAAGGGGTAAAGGAAAACAAATTGCATTATGGGCATATGAACTTACTATACAACATCCAATTACAAAAGAAGAAATGATATTCAAAGATTGGCCGGAACCAGTTGGTACATGGTGTATTTTAAAAAAATGAGATTGAAGTATTTAAAAATATTTGCATTTTATATAAATGTATGTTACAATACCTAAGTAAAAAAGAGAAAAACCGTGAGGAGGAATTATAAATGGAAATAGCAAAATGGATACTAATAGTAATTTATATAATAGTATCATTAATGTTAATTATACTAACATTAATCCAATCTAAAGAAGATGCTGGATTATCTTCAACAATAACGGGTTCATCAACAAATAATTTCTATGAAAAAAATAAAGGTAGAACAAAAGAAGGAAAACAAAAAAGATGGACAATAATATTATCAGTAGTATTTGTAATATTAACAATTGCATTAGGAATAGTATATATGGCATAGAAATATAATAATAGGGGGCGGTTTTTATAAAAACTAGCCCTTTTTGGTTATATAATTATAATATTAGTTATAATAAAAGAATAACAATATTAAAATTGAAGAGAGGTTAATAATGGAAGAGAAAAAACAAAAAGTATTAGATTTAATGAATGATGAGGATTATGTACCGCTGAAAGCTAAAGAAATAGCAATGATAATGAAAGTCCCTAAAAATGAATACAATACATTACTTGAAATTTTAGGAGAATTAGAATTAGAGTTTAAAATTCAAAAAAACAGAAAAAATAGATATAAATTAGTAGATAAAGTTTATTATGACGGTACTTATCGTAAAAATCCAAAAGGGTTCGGATTTGTGAAAATTGAAGGACAGGAAGATGAAATTTACATTACTAAGGAAAATTCTTTGAATTCCTTAAATGGAGATAGAGTTTTAATTGAAATCATTGAAGAAAAAAATAAGGTAAAAAGAGCCGAAGGCAAAATTGTAAAAATTCTAAAGCATGAAAAAGATACGGTAGTAGGAATTTTTCAAAATAACAAAACATTTGGTTTTGTAGTACCAGATGATAAAAGTTTTGGTACAGATATTTATATTGCCAAAAAAGATATGGGCAAAGCAAGAAATAATCATAAAGTATTAGTAAAAATAACTAAATATCCGCAAAAAGGTAAAAAAGCTGAGGGTAAAATAATAGAGATTTTAGGAAATGTAAACGAGGCTGGAGTAGATATGTTATCTTTAATAAAAGAATATGATTTACCATCAACATTTCCAGAACAAGTAGTAGAAGAAGCGAAGAAATGCGGAAATAAAGTTGACAAAAAAGATATTCCAAATCGTGTGGATTTAAGAGACAAAATTATATTTACAATAGATGGTGAAGATGCAAAAGATTTAGATGATGCTGTAAGAGTAGAAGAATTGGAAAATGGAAATTATAAATTAGATGTTCATATAGCTGATGTTAGTTACTATGTAAAAGAAAATAGCTTATTAGATAGAGAAGCATTAATTAGAGGAACTAGTATATATATGCTAGGAAGAGTTATTCCAATGTTACCAAGAGAACTATCAAATGGAATATGTAGTTTAAATGCAGGAGAAGATAGATTTACATTGTCTTGTAGTATGGAGATAGATGATAAAGGAAAAGTAGTATCAGCAGAAGTATACAAAGCAATAATAAATGTTACAGAAAGAATGAGCTATACAGATGTTCAAAAAATTATTGATGGTTCAGATAAGAAAACATTAAAAAGATATGAAGCATATATACAAGATTTTAAATTGATGGAAGAATTAGCACACATTTTAAAGAATAAAAGGATGGAACAGGGCTATCTAAATTTAGATATTCCAGAAAGTAAGATAGATTTGGATATAGATGGAAAAGTAACTAACATATCTAAATATGAAACTACATTTGCAAATGAAATTATAGAACAATTCATGTTAACAGCAAATGAAACAATTGCAGAAAAATTTTACTGGTTGGATGCACCTTTTATATATCGTGTACATGAAGAACCTGATTTAGAGAAAGTACAAGAATTAAATAAATTTCTATTTAATTTTGGGCTAAAAATTAAAGCTAATAAAGACAATATTTATCCTAAAGAATTTTCAAAAATATTAGAAGAAATCAAAGGAAAAGAAGAGGAAAAGGTAGTATCAAATTTAGTATTAAGAACTTTAAAAGTTGCAAGGTATGAAGCGGAAAATAAAGGACATTTTGGAATTGCTAGTAAATATTACTGCCATTTTACATCTCCAATTAGAAGATATCCAGATTTATTTATCCATAGAATTATTTCTAAATATTTGGAAGAAAATTATGACGTTCAAGAAAAATTTATAGAAAAATATAAAGAACAGGCAGAAGAAAGAGCAAAACAATCATCAGAAAGAGAAAAAATAGCGACAAAAGTAGAAAGAGATGCAGAAGATATTAAAAAGGCAGAATATATGGAAGGTAAGATAGGAGAAGAATATGAAGGAATAGTATCATCAATAACATCTTTTGGTATGTTTGTAGAGCTAGAAAATACTGTAGAAGGATTAATAAGATTTGAAAATTTAGGGGATGAATATTTCATTTATGATGAAGAAAGAAAACACTTAATAGGAGAGAGAACTAATAAAATTTATAAAATTGGAGACAAAGTAAAAATTAGAGTAGACAAAGCAAATAAACTATTAAGACAAGTAGACTTTAAACTACTAGATTAATAACTAATCTAGATTTACCTATAATACAAATAATAGATAATAAAAAATATAGTTGTAGATAAAGTATATAGTATACTGTATCTACAGCTATATTTTCATTTAAACTATTGAAAATTATAACTATTAGTAGTTTTTTAGAATTTAAACATCATTACATTTGAAAAAATTACAATCAAAATAGAAAATATTATAATAACACTTCCACTTATTTGATTTTCCTTTTCTTTAATTTCATATATTCCATATCCTATAGTTTTTAATAATATATAAATACTTATAACAAGAAAAATTATATCATATAAAATATTGGTCAAATTAACTCCTCCTTCTATTTAGACGAATATTAAGTTTCTGTTATTAACATTCCGGATTTTACAGAAGTATCTACATTTACATTAAAAAACGCATTTTCATAATTATTAAGCCAATTGTAGTTATTTACTTCTTGTGTTGTTAAAAAATTAGATAAAGCATTTTCACCTAATTCAAAAATATCTGACTTAAATTCTTTTGAAGTTTTATATAATAGTGAAGAATAGGCAGATTCTAAATAACTATTACAATTATCAGAAATTGTATCAAGAACTTTAGGATCCGAATATTTTGAATCTGTAGACATTGAATATATCCTTCCTGAAAATTTAAGATCTATTTTAACATATGGAGATGTTGTAGAAGTATCTATACTAATATCAGGAGAACCATAAGGTGATATATATATATCCAAGTAATTTCCATCCTTTAGAGGATCAGGAACAGATATTAAAAATCTATCAACATTGTTTTTTATTGATAAAAAACAAATAGTCTCAATTGCATTTAATTCACCAACTAATTTATCATCTTTAAAGACAGCAACACCTATATTTTCAGCACCATTTTCGCCTTCAAATGTAGTTTCGTTAGATTTGATGTCAGAATCCTTATCTGGATTTATAGATGAAGAATTATCGGCCTTTTTTTCATTTATACCGCCTAAGATAGCATAAGGTTGACAATTTTGACATATTAATCCGTGAAAAAAGTTACCAATTGTAGCTTTGGGAGTGTATCCAGTATATGAGCTAGAATTTGTTAAAATTTCATAATATTTAGACAATAGGCTTTCTAATTCAGGATTACTTTCTTGTAAATATGTTTGAGCATCACATTTGCTAATAATTATATTGGCAGAAGGTCTAACTTGTGTATCGTTAAATAATGTATAAATTTCGTCTGATATTCCTTGATAAGCTAATTCTTCGGAGAATATTATAATTTTACAGTGTGACATATTTATTTGTTTTCCCATATAACTATTCATTAAATTAATAGCATTACTTATAGATGAAGCTTCAACTGAATTTAAAACAGGAGAGGTTTTTTCAGAAGAAACAGATTCGGAAGCAGTAGTTGTAGTTGAAAATTCAAAAGTAACCTTAAGTTTATTATTATCTGAAGTGTCAACACCAATAGCTAATACATATGCCAGATTATCTATACTAAGAGATAAATAAGAACTTGAAAAGGCAAGAATAAAATATACAATCAATATTAAGATGGTAATATTTCTAAATATTTTATACATTTTGTCCCTCCTTTTGTAATGGATCTTTTTTCTTTTTACTCAAATTAGCAAGTATTAAAATACTTATACTTAAAACAAATACTATACCTAGTACTAGATATGGATATATATTGGTTTCAAATTTCCCAGATACAGCATAATTTTTTGGTAAAAGTGCTATTGCAAATATTAATAAACCAAAAATGTCTATTAAAGCTTTTGAATTTTCAATATTAGTAATTTTTTGAAATATTTTCATACTAAATTTGCTAGTAATACTTAAATAGCAAGCAAATGCTAAAATCCAAAATAATAAAAATACTGATTCTAATCTTTGGAAAAATGTTCCCAATTCAATATATCTAGTTGCATTATATAAAGGAGTAATTTCATTAGTATTTAAGAAAAATGAAAACATAAAAAGAAGTGATGCAACACAAAGAATAAGATATATAGCAGATATTGTAATTGATAATAAATATATCTTTTTCATTTTTTTAGGTTCTTTTAATAATGGAGGAAGAAAATATAAATAAGCAATTCCACCAAAAGAAGCTAAATTTGTTAATCCCAATCCAAAGGTATGAAAAATACCATCACCTAAAATTGGAAACATTCTATTAGGATTGAATTTATTCATATTTGCAAAAAATAGAAATAGAATACTAGCTAGAACTATTGGAATAATTAGAGTATTAGTTTTAAAGGTAGCTCCAAAATCAAATCTATTTGCAATACATAATGCTATAATAAACAACAAAATAATAAAAACTATATTTGTCATAGGATAATAAATAATTTTTATACTCTCACAGAAATTTCTAAGTAAGATACCAGATGATACTAAAAAATATGCTATAAAAATAGTACCAATTATTGTTTTTAATGTCTTTCCACCTAAAAATTCAGATATATCTATTAGATCTAACCCAGGAAAGTTTTTTAATAAGCGAAATATAAAATATCCTATTAAGATAGCAACAAAACTTACATATATTAAATTAATTATAGATGCAGATTTTGTAAATACTAAAATACTTCTGGGTAACAGTAAAATTGTATGTGTTACCATAATTGACAATACTAACATTATCGCTTCTATTGTATTAAGTTTTTGATAACTCATATATAACAATCCTTTCTTTATTTTTTATATAAATTAGGGTTAAATTTCCATTTCATAGCATACTTTTCTTGAGCTTTTGCTTTTTTGGGAGCAACATAAGGAGCTCTATATTCTCTTTTCCATATAGGAGGAAGAAAATATCCATTATCTTCTGAATCACTTGCAGGGGCAAATGGTGTCATATAAGAAACTCCAAAAGATCTTAAACTACAAATAACAGAAACATAAACAAAGAAACCTAATGCAATTCCTAGAAATCCTGCTATAAATCCAAGAAGTATAAATACAAATCTGAAGTAGCGTAGATGAAAACCAAAAGAAAAGTCAGGAACAGCAAAAGAAGAAATTCCAGTAATAGCAACAATAATAATTAAAATAGGGCTAACAATCCCAGCACTAACAGCTGCTTGACCTAGAATTAAGGCTCCAACAATTCCGTATAGTTTGTCCTATTGCAGAAGGGACTCTAAGACCAGCTTCACGAATTAATTCAAAAGAAATTTCCATAAGTAATATTTCTATAATTATAGGAAACGGAACATTCTCACGTGAGGCCAAAATAGAGTATAATAAACCTGTTGGCAGAATTTCTTGATGAAAACTCGTTATTGCTACATATAAGCCAGGTAACAATAATGTTATAAAAGTTGCTAGTATTCTAAGACCACGTAAGAAATTCCCAAAGTTTACTTTTAAATTTGTGTCTTCTGGTGAAGTAAGAAAATCAATAAAAACAGCAGGAATAATTACACCATAAGGGGTTCCATTAATAATAACTACAACACGACCGTTTAAAAGATATTTAGTAGCTTTATCAGGTCTTTCTGTAGAAAGTACCTCTGGTACACCTAATACATTGGAATCTACTATTAACTGTTCTAATTCACCAGCAGAAAGTAAAGAATCAATTTCTAAATTATTTAATCTATATTTAACCTCATTTACTAAATCATCATTTGCAATATCTTTCACATAGCAAACGGCACATTTAGTTCTGGTAATATTACCAACCTCTAAATTTTCTATTATCAAATTTTCATTGTTTACAATTCTACGAAGTAAAGATGTATTTGTTCTTATATTTTCTACAAAAGCCTCATGAGGACCTTTTATTACCATTTCATTATTTGGAGTATCTATACTCCTTTGTTTAAAACCTTTAACATCTATATCAAATGCAACAGATAAAGTTTCAACAAAAAGAGCACAGTTTCCGTGAATTTATTCCGAGCAGCGATTTCATCAAAATCAGTTAGTTCATTTACTGCATTTTGTGGCATTAGACATCCCATTAGATAATTAGAAAGATCGAATTTTTTTACTTTTCGTACAGTAATATTATTTGCTACTGCTTCTGAAATAATTTTATTTTGAGGACCATCAAATAAATTGTTTCTATTTCTAAGCATTAAAGGTTTTAAAATAAAATCATCAATAAGTTGAGAATCTGACATACCATCAATATAAACAATAAATGCATCATACTGTTTTCCGCGAGCATTTATGGTAAATTGTCTAAGAATAATATCACTATTTATCATAGTATTATATTTAGTTTTCATATATTCTAAATTAACACTTAGACTGGAAAACACATTAACTTGTTCATTTGTTTTAGAAACAACATTATTTTTATTTGAAGTGTCTTCGGTATCTGGTATAGAAAATTGATAATGTTCTTCTGGTTGATATTTAAAATAGGTGTTGAATATGTTTTTTATATTCATTTTTTTCTCCTAAAATATATTTTGTTTACAATTCAAACTAATTGACATTTTTAGTGTAATAAAAACACATATTAGTACTTAGAATGAATTGAAACATTTTTTTTAGTATTTCTAAAATTGAACAAAATATACTAGTTTTTACAATAAAAAAATGTTATAATTAAATAGAGTTTTTTAAAAAGGAGAAACTAATGAAAAGTAAAATTACAAGTATAATAATGTCATTTGTAATAATTTTAATTATGATAGTGTTTGTAGTTTTAGGAATTATGGTCTGGCAAGAGATAGCAAGTATGCAAGCATCAATCCAACCAGAAGATGTTAAAACAGAATTAAGTATTAGTAATAATACCGATACAAAAATAGAAAATAAAGACACTAAAGATAATCCTTTTGATCAGATAGACGATAATAATAATTCTGAAGAAAATAATAGCAATAATAATGATAATGTAAATAAATTTTTTTATACTCAATTAGATGAATATTCAAAAATAATTTATAAAGCATTTGAAGCAAATGAAGAAAATATGAGATCAGGAACATATAAAGTAGAACTAGGAAATGGTTTTAGTGATCTTCTAAATACAGAAAATGGACAAGAAGAATTGGGAAAATATTATCAATCTGCTATTGAAGCATATACATATGATAACCCAAGTGTATTTTATTTAGATCCTAATAAAATGTATTTAAATATAGAGACTACAACTAAATTTAACAAAAATACGTATAATGTATATGTAAATAATGGAAATGCTTCTAATTATTTAATCAGTGAGTTTTCATCTAAACAAGAAGTAGATGATGCAATTAATAAAGTAGAGAAGGTAAAAAACATCATAGTGCAAAATAGAAGTGGTAACGATTATGATGATATTAAAATGGTTCATGATTATTTAGTAGATAACATACAATATGATACAAGTATATCAAAAGCACATATATATAACTTGTATGGTGCATTAATAAATGGAGAAGCGGTATGTGAGGGATATGCAAGATCATTTAAATATTTAATGGATGCAATGGGAATACCTTGCACAATAGTAATTGGGAAAGGAACGAATTCAGAAGGAAATACAGAAAATCATGCTTGGAATTATGTTCAATTAGATGGTACATGGTATGCTATAGATACAACATGGGATGATCCAGTAACAACTAATGGAAGAGTTCCTCAAAGTACTAAATATAGATATTTCTTAAAAGGATCAAATGACATGGATACAGACCATACACCAAGTGGTAGATTTACAGATAAAGGAATGATGTTTGTTTATCCAGATTTAAGTATTATAAATTATTAGTAATAAAATACTTGTTATTCTAATATCTAAGAGAATAAATTCTTAATGATATTTTGGAATAACAGGTATTTTTTATGTATAATTTTTTGGTAACGGTTGACATAATTAGAAAAAGATGTTAAAATATAGATATTCTTTGGTAATGATAACAAAAAAAGATCACAAAAGAATAAAATAAATAAAACACAAAACTTAGGGAAAAATAAAAAGAGAAAAAATAAAGATAAGGGATGTGTATAAAATGAAAATATCAAGAAAATTTGGTATTTTAATCGTTTTTGTGATTTTTATTTTAATAGAAAGTATATCATTAGCTGCTTACCAAAGTGTAGTAGAAAATGTAACAGAAAAAAGCAGTATAGAAGCAAAATTAGAAAAAAGTTTTAAAGCTAAGAAAGCAGATTTAACAGTAGAGGAACAAGAAACATTAGATTTAATAAATAAATATAGAGAAGAGATGGGGAGAGATGAGCTAAAACCATTAGCGGAATTACAAGATGTAGCTAAATTAAAAGCTGAAGACATAGTAGAAAATGAATATTTTTCTCATACTTCACCTAATTTAGGAACTCCATTTGAAATGTTGAAAGCGAACGGAATTGATTATAATATAGCTGGAGAAAATTTAGCTGGTAATATAAGTCCAGAAAAAGCAGTAGAAGCATGGATTAATTCGCCAACACATAAAGAAAATATTTTAGAAGGTAAATTCCAATATACAGGAATTAGTGTGGTGGAGAGTCCAGTATACGGAAAAGTGTTTGTTCAGTTATTTATATAATATAATATCTATCCACACATTAGATGCAATTTGTGGATAGTGATGTCATTAAGTTAAGTCTATGAGCCATATATAGGTAAAAAAGTAAATAAAGTAGAGGTAATAATTTAAAAATTTATTATCTCTTTTTTATTTTTGGAATTAATAGAACAAACACTACGGAAATGCAAGAAAAGTAATTATAAATAGTAAATTGTGTAATATGCGTAATATTAAAATTATTTAAATTTAATATTTGAAATAATTCATGAAAAAGTTATAAATCCGTAAATTTATAAAAAATTTTACACAAAAGTGCTTGATTGACGTTATGGGATTAATAAATATAATAATAAATAATATAGCAAATAAAAGGCGGAAAGGAGGCCATAGGTAAATTGAATATTAACCAGTTGAGTAGTAACAAAAAGATTGTTGCAATAAGCACATTGTTTATAATTTTAATATTAATCAGTTCTAGCATAATTATGGCCTCAAATGATACTACATGTGTAACGCCTGAAAGTAATCAGTATTTTGAACTAAGAGCAACAGAAGTAAAAAGTGTTGATGGTCAAAATCAACAAGTAGTAATGGAATTATGGGGGAACAATATAGAATTTAAACGGATTTGATGTGCGCTTTTCATATGATAGTACAAAAATCAAACCATCTAACCTAAGTACAAATGAGATTACAGACGATGAAACAGAATATTTTGCATTTGAAAAAGAATTTCAAAATTCTTTAGAGCTGTTCTCAATTGGATACGATGTAGAAGGCGATGGAATAAGGGCAATATGTTCATTTGATCCGCCTGTTGAAGAAAGCGAACATATTGTAGAAAAAGAAGGAATTGGAAAAGTAGTTAATACAGATGGTGGAGTACTACTAGGAAAAATGAGTTTTCAAATGACAGCTGATGTATTTGATTCTAATTGGTTTAATTTAGTAGAAGTCGAAGATACATCACCTCAGACAGGTATCAAAATTAATATAGATGGAACTCAATATTATGAAGCACAATCAACATTTAAATTTACTGATGCAACAGTTTCGAAAGATGCTAGTTTGAGTAATTTAATAGTAAGTACAGGGAAAGTTGATGAAGCTCAACCTGAACAATCTACATATAAAGAATATACATATACACCAACATTTAATAAAGAAACATTAAATTATGAACTAGAATTGCTAGAATACATAGACAATATGGATATAAAAGCAATAGCAACAGATGAAAAGGCCACTATGAAAGTAAAAGTTCCAAAAAGAGATGAGGATAACAAATTAGTTTATGATGAAGATGGCAGTACAATTATATATGAAGAAAAAGATATACAAAGTAATGTACCATTTGAAATTATACTAAATAAATTAGGAGAACCAGATACAGTAATAACAATAGAAATAACAGCAGAAGATACAAAGACAACTAATAATTACGAATTAGTAATAAAGAGACCATATGGAAAGATAAAAGGAAAAATATTTACAGAACCTACAAGTTTTACAACAGAAAAATATACAGCTGAAGTTTTAGCATATTTGGAATCAGATGTAGAAGGAAAAGTAAATTGGGAAACAGCAATAAACAATACAAATAGCGGTAAATCAGATGACTTAAATACAGTATTTAGAGGAGACAAAGAAAATTCTACAATAGGCATTGAAGAGAAAAATAAAATGCAAACAAATGATGACGGAACTTTTGAATTGTATTTAATACCTGGAAAATATGCTTTATTAATAGATAAAGAGGGGTATTTAGATCAGTACTATATAAATGTAAATGTAGCAGATAAAGATGAAATAGATTTATCTTCATATGAAACATCTA
>CAKPRW010000017.1 GCA_934183045.1 uncultured Clostridia bacterium | reverse complement strand
GAAGAACCTAATTTGAAAGCAAGATTATTAATGCAATTCATATTAAATAAATCAAGACAATATTTATTGGTTCATGACGATGAAGAACTTACTAGAATACAAGAAAAAGCTTACTTAGAAGGTATAGAAAAAATATCAAAAGGAGTACCTTTACAACATATTACACACAGTCAAGAATTTATGAAAATGAACTTTTACGTGAATGAAGATGTTTTAATACCAAGACCAGATACAGAGATATTAGTTGAAGAAGTTATTAATATAAGTAATAAAGCAAACAAAGTAAAAATATTGGATATGTGTACAGGAAGCGGAATAATAGCTATATCTCTTGCCAAATATATAAAAAACAGCGAAATTACAGCAGTGGATATAAGCCCAAAAGCATTAAGAATTGCAAAACTAAATGCGAAAAACAATAATGTAGAAGAAAAAATAACATTTATAGAATCAGACTTGTTCAACAACATAGTAAAAGAAAAATATGATATCATAGTTTCAAACCCTCCATACATAAAAAACGAAGTAATAAAATCATTAGATAAAGAAGTTCAAAAAGAACCATATATAGCATTAGCAGGAGGAGAAGATGGATTAGAATTCTATAGAAAAATTATAAACCAAGGATTTGAATATTTAAAATTCAATGGATATTTATGTTTGGAAATTGGATATGATCAAAAAAAGGAAGTTATAGATATAATAAACTCAGAAGAAAAATATTCAGAAACTTATGCCAAAAAGGACTTAGCTGGAAATGATAGAATAATAATTGCTAAAATTTAAAAGGAGGGAAAAATGTCTTTTTCATCAGATACAAAACAAGAACTAAATAATATAAAAACACTAGCAAATAAGGAATTAGTAAAATACGAATTAATAGGATATTTGCTATCAGGAAATATAAATCTAAACAAAAACAATATAGAATTCACTACAGAAAGCGATTACAATATTAATAGATTTTCAAAACTATTATCAAATTTAGATATAAACCATAATATAGAAGTTACAGGAAAAACATTTTGCATAACCACCAAAAAAAGAAATCTAGAATTCTTAATAAATACAGAAGATAATAAAATCTATATAAAAGAAGAAATAATAAACACAATTGAAAATCAAGAACAATTAAAAACAATCATACGCGGAATATTTTTAGGTTCAGGATCTATAAACAATCCTGAAAACAAATATCATTTAGAAATAACATTTTCAAATGAAAACAACTTAAAAATAGCAATGGATATATTAGAAAAACTAGGATTAAAAGCAAAAAAAATGAATACAAAAAACAAATTTAGTATATACATAAAAGACGGAGAAGAAATCTCAAAAATGTTAGCACTTATAGGAGCAAACAAAGCAGTTATGAAATTCGAAGAAATCCGTATACAAAAAGAAATGAGAGGAAAAGTAAATAGACTAGTCAATTGCGAAACAGCAAATTTAAACAAAACAATAAATGCATCAATAGAACAAATAGCGGCAATAAATCATTTAAAAGAAAAAGGAAAATTCAATAAACTAAACGACAACCTAAAAGAAATTGCCGAACTAAGAATAGCAAATCCAGACATATCACTAATAGAACTTGGAAAAATGTTAAAAACACCAATAGGAAAATCAGGAGTAAACTATCGCTTAAAAAAAATAATGGAGATAGCAGACGATAATGGGGACGCGCCCCTTGGTCGTAAAGGAGAAAAAAAGAGTTGAAAGAACTAGGAATTTATATACATATACCATTTTGTGTAAGAAAATGTTATTACTGTGATTTTGTTTCATATACCAATAAACAGGAAATGGTAAAAGAGTATGTCAAATGTTTAAAAAAAGAAATTGATAGTTATAATTTAGATAAATATGAAGTGACAACAATATATATAGGTGGAGGTACACCTTCATTTATTGAAAGTTCTTATATAAAAGAGATTATTGACTGCTTGAAAGATAAATTACAGAACAATAACACGAAATTTAATGAAATAGAAACAACTATAGAAGTTAATCCGGGGACAGTAAATTTAGAAAAATTAAAACAATATAAAGAAGTGGGAATTAATAGAATTAGTATAGGTTTACAAAGTTCTAATGATAAACTGCTAAAAGAAATAGGAAGAATTCATAAATATGAGGAATTTTTAAAAACATATAATATGGCTAGAGAAGTAGGATTTAAAAATATTAATGTAGATTTGATGATAGGATTGCCTAATCAAACTATTGAAGATCTAAAAAACACAATAGAAAACATTATAAATTTAAATCCAGAACACATAAGCGTATATTCATTAATATTAGAAGAAAACACAAAAATGGAAGAATTAGTAGAAAAGGAAAAGGTAAAACTGCCAGAAGAAGATATAGAAAGGCAAATGTATTGGTATGTAAAGAATAAATTAGAATTAAATAAATATTTTCAGTATGAAATATCAAACTTTTCAAAAAATGAGAAAGAATCTAGACATAATTTGAATTGTTGGGAGCAAAAAGAATATATAGGATTAGGAGTAGCAGCACATTCATATATTGAGCGCAAAAGATATTCTAATACAAATAATATAGAAGAATACATTCAAAATATAAAATCAAACAATATACCAATAAATAGAACTATACATGAAATTCAGGATATAGAAATTGCTAAAAAAGAATACATGATGCTAGGTTTAAGAAAAATAAATGGGGTAAGTATAAAAAAATTTAAAGAAAAATATGGAGAAAATCCAATATATATATTTAGAAAAGAATTAGATAAATTAGTAAAGGAGAACTTAATAGAAATTGATTTAGATAATATAAAACTTACTAATAAAGGGCTAGATTTTGCAAATCTAGTGTTTGAAGAATTTTGCTAAAACTATTAAGATCTATAATATATATTAAATAAAAAACATTTAAAATAAAAAGAAAAAATGTTCGCAAAAAGTATTGACAAAAAATAAAAAAGTCAATATAATAAAAGCGAACATTTTTTTAGTGAGATAAAATCATTTGGAGGTATAAAATGATAGGAACATTACATATAAAAAACATAGGAATTATAGAAGATTTAAGTATAGACTTAAATAATGGACTAAATGTACTAACAGGAGAAACTGGAGCCGGAAAAACATTAATAATTGATTCATTACAAATAATATCAGGTGGTAGATTTTCAAAAGAAATGATAAGAAAAGGTGAAACGAATTCATTTGTTGAAATATGCATGTATGAACCTGAAGATAACAATGCAATTGAAGGAAACATCATAGTTTCTAGAGAGATTCAAAGTAATGGAAAAAATATGTGCAAGATAAATGGAAGAATGGTAACAGTAAACGAACTAAAAGAATTTATGAAAAGATATATTGAAATACATGGTCAAAATGACAATCAAAATTTGCTTGACAATAAACTACACTTAAAATATTTAGATGGTTTTATTGGAAACAAAATAAATACTCCAAAAGAAGAATATATAAAATTATATGATAGATATAATGAAATAAGAAAAAAGCTACAAGAAAGCTTTGGAGATGATAAAGAAAGACAAAGAAAATTAGACCTATTACAATATCAAGTGAATGAAATAGAAGAAGCGGAACTAAAAGCGAATGAAGAGAAAGAGTTAGAAGAAAAAAGAAAATTAATGATGAATTCTGAAAAAATAGTAGAAAACTTAAAAGAAGCAGATAGGTTAATTGGAGAGAGTGGAATAGATAGTATAAGTATGGCAATTAGAGCATTGGAAAAAATAGAAAACTTAGATCAAAAATATGATCAAATATCAAATAGTTTGAAAAGTACTTATTACGAATTACAAGAATTATCAAGAGATATTAGTATAGAAAAAGAAAAAATCTATTTTGATGAAGAAGAAAATAACTATATAGAAGAGAGATTAGATTTAATTAATTCATTAAAAAGAAAATATGGTAATTCAATAGAAGAAATAATTAAATACAAAAGGGAAATAGAAAAAGAAATTGAATATATAGAAAATCTAGAAGAATACAATATGAAATTGAAAAAAGAACAAAAAGAGATAGAAGAACAAATGAAACAGCTTGCATTAAAAATGCATAAAATAAGAAAAGAATATGCTAATAACTTAAGTGAAAATATAAACAAAGAATTACAAGATTTAGAAATGAAAAATGCACAAATAAATATACATGTAGACTACACAGAAAATGAATATTTAAAAACAGGAAAAGATCTTGTTAATTTCTATATTACAACAAATATAGGAGAAGACGAAAAAGAATTAAATAAAATAGCATCAGGGGGAGAAATGTCAAGAATAATGCTTGCTATAAAAAAAGTGTTAGCAGAAACAGATGAAATGCCAGTACTAATTTTTGATGAAATAGACACAGGAATAAGTGGAAAAGCAGCAAGTTCAGTTGCAAAAAAACTAGAAGCAATTTCTAAAAAACATCAAGTATTATGTATTTCTCATTTGCCTAATATTGCAGCAACTGCTGACTACAATTATTATATTAGTAAAAATGTAAATCAAGAAAGAACAAAAACACAAATAAAATTACTAAAAGAAAATGAAATTATAGAAGAAATAGCAAGAATTTCTTCAGGAGAGATAAATGAAATAACCCTTAAATATGCATCAGAATTAAGAAGTAAAAAAGCATCTTAAACTATAGGGGAATAGATAATAATGAATAATATAAAAGTGAACTTGAATTGTTAAGTTTTAATAATTCAAGTTCACTTTAGTAAACAATTATATATAACTTATTTCATTTTATTATTTAAGTTAATAAGTTTAAATATAGAAAATCCAGCAAATGCAATTATTACAACAACTAGACCTATGAAAGTTATTGTACCAGCTTTAGGTAATACAACTGGTGGTTCTGTAAGTTGTAATTGAGGTGAAACATCAGATGTTTTTTCTTGTTTTTTATCATTAAAATCTGTATATTTTATATCAACTTTTTTATTTGTATTAATTATTTTATCAACAATATTACTATCAAAATTTTCTTTTAATTTTAATTTATATTGGACAGTTGCTGTTTCTCCATTAGCTAATTCAGGGATAGTCCAAGTTATAGAATTATTTGTTGTATCAACTTTTGCAGAAATATCTCCTTTAGTTGCTTGAGTTACATATGCAAAATCAAAGTTTTTAATAATTTCTTCTGGGAAATAATCTATAATTGTAATATCTTTAAATGATTTTGTTTCAGGCATTAAAGAATTATAGATATCTGTAGTTATAGTTGTTTCAACTTTATCATCTGTTACGTAATAGAATTTTCCAACATTAGGTTTACTTTGAGTACCCAAAATTTCTGAGATAATCTTTCCAAATGATTTTGTAGTAGTTGCAGGTACATAATCTTCATCATCAATTCCAGTTAACATTGTAATTAAATTAATATTACTTTTTTCAATAGTTTCTAATTCTTGTTTAGTTTTTGATATTACATCATCTGAATAATATTGTTTATCATAATCAATTGCTACATTAGGAACACCATCTGTTAAAACAATCATATACTTATTACTTGCTGAAGTAGAGAATTGTTTTGAAGCAAGTTGAATTCCCGCTTGTAAATTAGTTCTTGGACCATCTGTTTTAATGTTTGATATAGCATTACTTAAAGTAGTAGAATCATTAGTAAGAGCTGAAACAACAGAAGCATCTTCAGTAGTTCCTTCTTTAGATTGATCTGTGTTTGTAGAAAAACTAACAATTCCTATTTTCAATTTTTCATTATCTTTTAATAAATTTGTTATTAATGATTTGGCAGATTCAAAAATAGTATCTTTTCTTGTTTTTCCTGTAGAAATTTCATTTTCCATACTATTTGAATTATCTAATACTAAGATTAATTCACCATTTGGTTTTGTAGATGCTTCACCATTATTAACTTGTAATTGTAAAGTTACTTCTTTGTTTGTTAAATTTTTAGATATTAACTTCTTTTCAAAGTTTGAATTTTCTCCTAATTCAATAGTACAAACAGGTTCTTTTACGACACTCATTGTTACTGTACTGTAAGAAGCAAAAGAAACGTTTGCTAATAAAATTAATATTAAAAATATGCTTAAAAATAGTTTTTTCTTCATAAAATTTACTCCTTTTATTAAATGTAAGATTATATGTATATTTTAACACAATATATAAAATATACAACAAAAAAATGAAAAAAGCATATATTATTTTTTGTTTTGCTTGATATATTTCTTACTACTAACAAAAAAACTTTGTACGTAAATACTAATAAGTATAAATATGGAAAATTTGTATAAACTACATATAAATGGAAAATATTCCAATAAAAAAAGGAGGAAAAATATGAAAAACTTTTTAGAAATTGATCAAATAAATGCAATTGAAATACTAGACTCAAGAGGTAATCCAAGTATTCAAGTTGAAGTAAGATTAGAAGACGGAAGTTACGGAACTGCATCAGTGCCATCAGGAGCTTCAACAGGTAGTTTTGAGGCGGTGGAATTAAGAGATGGAGACAAAACTAGATATATGGGAAAAGGAACAAAAAAAGCAGTTGATAATATAAATAAAAAAATATCAAAAGAAATAATAGGAATGAATGCTTTTGAACAAAGAAAAATTGATGAAGCAATGATATCGCTTGATGATACACCAAACAAATCGAATTTAGGTGCTAATGCAATCCTTGGAGTATCTTTAGCAGTTGCAAAAGCAGCATCAAATGCATTAGGGGTAGACTTATATGAATATTTAGGGGGAATAAATGCAACACAATTACCAATTCCAATGATGAATATATTAAATGGTGGTAAACATTCTGAAAATAACATAAGTATACAAGAATTTATGATTATGCCAATTGGTGAAATAACATTTGCAGAAAGATTACGTAGAGGCGCAGAAATATATCATACTTTAAAAAAGGTATTAAAAGAAAAAGGTTACAATGTTGGAGTAGGAGATGAAGGTGGATTTGCACCAAATTTACAAAGTGAAGAAGAAGCATTAGATATTATAATAGAAGCCATTATAAAGGCAGGATATGAACCTAAAAAAGAAATTGCATTAGCACTTGATATTGCAAGTACGGAAATGTATGAAGAAGCTAAAAAAATAGGAAAAAGCGGATACTATTTTTGGAAAACTGATAAAATGAAAACTAAAGAAGAAATGATAGATTATATAGTAGAATTATGTGAAAAATATCCTATTATTTCAATAGAAGATGGTCTTGCAGAAGAAGATTGGGATAGTTGGAAAATATTAACTGAAAAATTAGGAGATAAAGTTCAGTTAGTAGGGGATGATTTATTTGTAACTAATAAATCAAGACTAAGAAGAGGAATAGAAAAAGAAGTTGCAAATGCTATACTAATAAAACCAAATCAAATAGGATCTTTAACAGAAACATTAGATACAATAAAAATGGCAAAACAAAATGGATATAGAACAATAATTTCTCATAGATCAGGTGAAACAGAAGATACTACAATAGCAGATATTGCAGTTGCAGTAAATGCTGGACAAATAAAAACAGGTGCTCCTTGTAGAACAGATAGAGTAGCAAAATACAATAGATTACTAAAAATAGAAGATGAATTAAAATAAGTTAGATTTAATTTACAAATAAGCTTAAACAATTTAATAAAAACACTTGATAAGTGTGGAAAAATATGCTAAAATAAAAAAAGAGTGTATAGACAAAACCTATGAAAAAGCAAAGTATATATATTAACAAATATTTAAAGAGAAAATGGTCTTAGGCTGTAAACCATTAATATGTAATATATAGAAGTTTCACTTTTGAGGTCCTTTTTTGAAAAAATAATAGTAGAAAAAGGCGGTTGCACCGTTATATGCATAAATGAGGTTAGTAATTATAAACTAATAAAATTAGGTGGTACCACGGAAGATGACCATTTCGTCCTATTATGTAGAGATTTAGGATGAAATGGTTTTTTAGCGGGAAAATCTACATAGTGGTCGAGCAAAATAAAAAATATAAAAAGGAGCATAGATATGAAAGAAGAAATTTCAAAAATCAAAGAAAATTCAATAACAGAAATAAACAAATGTATTGAATTAAAAGAACTAAATGACTTAAAAGTAAAATATCTAGGAAAAAAAGGTGAATTAACTCTTATTTTAAGACAAATGGGAGGACTAAGCCCAGAAGAAAGACCAATAATAGGAACATTAGTAAATCAAGTAAGAGATGAACTAAATGAACTAATTAGTAAAAAAGAAAAAGAATTAAAAAGAAAAGAATTACTAAAAAGATTAGAAAACGAAAATATAGATGTTACAGAACCAAGCAAAAAAAGCTCTTTAGGATCATTACATCCTATAACACAAATTATAGATGAAGTAGAAGAAATATTCTTAGGAATGGGATATCAAATAGCAGACGGACCTGAAGTAGAAAAATCAATATACAACTTTGATAAATTAAACACACCTCCAGACCATCCTGCAAGAGATTTACAGGATACATTCTATATAAGTGATGATATCGTTTTAAGAAGTCAGACATCACCAGTTCAAGCAAGAGTAATGGAAACTCAAAAACCACCAATAAAAATAATCTGTCCTGGTGCAGTATATCGTTCAGATAGTGTTGATAGCACACATTCACCAGTTTTCCATCAAATAGAAGGATTAGTAATAGATAAAAATATATCAATGGCAGACTTAAAAGGAACATTAGAAATGTTTGCAAAAAAATGTTTAGGTGAAAATACAAAAATAAGATTTAGACCACATCATTTTCCATTCACAGAGCCAAGTGCCGAAGCAGACGTATCATGTTTTGTATGTGGAGGAAAAGGTTGTAGAGTTTGTAAAGGAGAAGGTTGGATAGAACTTCTAGGTTGTGGAATGGTACATCCAAACGTATTAAAAAATTGTGGAATTGATCCAGAAGAATATTCAGGTTTTGCATTTGGTTTTGGAGTTGAAAGAATTGCAATGGCAAAATTCGGAATAGAAGACATGAGATTATTATTTGAAAATGATACAAGATTTTTAAAACAATTTTAATATTATAATAAAGTAACGGAATAGCTATTAAAATGTATGTACGTTTTAATAATCAATTAATTATAATTTAGTTAATTAAGGAGTGTAGAAATATAAATGGGATTTTTTAGAAAAGAATATACTTTAGAAGAAGCTTTAGGTAAGCTTAGAAAAGATGATAAAAATAAATATACAACAATGCCGGTTAATCCAGAAAGAGAAGATACTAAATATTGGGTATTAAATAAAAATTCAATAGAATTAAGAAAAAGAATTGAAGAACATAAAGCAAGATTACAAAGCTATGATCAACAAAGTTTTGATGTAGAAACTGATAGTGAATACAAAAATAGAAGACAAAAATTTAGTAGTATGATTAACGGTAATGGAAGTTATCAAAATATTGAATATCCAAAAACAAGTGGTTATAACAATTATCAAAATACCAGGGGATATAGAAAAAGTGTAGATCATCATAGATAAAAAAGAAAGGAAGAATTTTAATGAAAGCAAGTATAGAATGGTTGAAAGAATATAGCGATATAGATGTTGATGCAATCAAATTAGGCGATATATTAACAATGACTGGTTCAAAAGTAGAAACAATTGAACAAAGAGGAAATGATATAAAAAATGTTGTTGTAGGAAAAATATTGGAAATAAAAAAACATGAAGATTCAGATCATTTAGTAGTAACAAAAGTAGACGTTGGAACAGAAGTTGTACAAATAGTTACAGGTGCAGATAATATAAAAGAAAATGACATTGTACCAATAGCAAAAGATGGTTCTGAACTACCAGGTGGAGTAAAAATAAAAAAAGGAAAACTAAGAGGAGTAGAATCATGTGGAATGATGTGCTCAGTAGGAGAACTAGGGTTAGAATTGGCTGATTATCCTGGACAAATAGAACACGGAATTATGATTTTAGACAAGAAATTCGAAAAAGACTTAGGAAAAAATATTGTTGAAGTATTAAATCTAAAAGAAGATATTATAGATTTTGAAATAACACCTAATAGACCAGACTGCTTATCAATAGAAGGATTGGGAAGAGAAACTGCAGTATCATTAAATAAAGAATTTAAAAATCCTAGAAAAGATATTGACGAACTAAAAGTAGAGACAAAAAAAGAACTTGAAGGACTAAAAGTAGATATAGAAGCACCTGAATTATGTTATCGTTACACTGCAAGAATCGTAAAAAATGTAAAAATAGGGCCATCACCAGAATGGATGGTAAGACGACTAAAAGCTTGTGGTATAAGAAGTATCAACAACATAGTAGATATAACAAATTATGTTATGCTAGAAATGGGTCAACCAATGCATGCATTTGATATAAATTCAATTGAAGGAAAGCATATAACAGTAAGACGTGCAAAAAATGAAGAAAAAATCATAACATTAGATGAACAAGAAAGAATATTAGACGAAAATGATTTAGTAATTGCAGATGAAAACAAAGCTGTTGCAATTGCTGGTGTTATGGGTGGATTGAATTCAGAAATAGAAAATGATACAGAAATGGTTGTATTCGAATCAGCAGTATTCAATGGTGGAAATATAAGAAAAACAGCTAAAAAAGTAGGGCTAAGAACAGAAAGTTCATCAAGATTTGAAAAAGGACTATCATCAGAAAATGCATTAAGAGCTGTAAAGAGAGCAGTTCAATTAGTAGAACAAATAGGAGCTGGAGAAGTAGTAGACGGAAAAATAGATGAATATCCAACAAAACAAAAAATAAATCAAATTCCATTAAATGTAGAAAAAATAAATAATCTATTAGGAATTAAATTATCAAAACAAGAAATGATAGATATACTAGAAAAACTAGAAATAAAAGTAGAAAATGATATGGCAATAGCACCATATTTTAGAATGGACTTAGAATTTGTTGCTGATATTGCTGAAGAAGTACTTAGATTCTATGGTTATGATAAATTAGAAACTACACTATTAAATGCTGAAACTACAGTAGGAACAAGAAATAAAGAACAAAAAATAAAGAAAAAAATAAGAGAAATATTGGTAAATAGTGGATTATCAGAAATATATACATATGGATTTGTAAGCGAAAAAGATCTAGAAAAATGTAATGTAAAAGATGAATTAAAAAAATATGCAATAACGATTCAAAATCCATTAAATGATGATTATAAACTAATGAGACCAACAACAGTACCAAGCATGATGCAAATTTTAGCAAATAATGCAAACAAAAAAAATCAAAATGTAAAATTATTTGACATATCAAGAAATTATAAAAATACAAACAATCAAATAGAAGAAGGAGAGGTTCCTTTACAAGAAGATATACTTACAATAGGAATGTATGGAGACGATACAGATTTTTACACATTAAAAGGTTTGATTGAAAATGTATTAGAAGCAATAAGTATAAACAGATATGATATAGAAAAAGAAAAAACAAATGAATCATATCATCCAGGAAGATGTGCAAATTTAAAAGTCGGAATAGATACAATAGCAACATTCGGAGAAGTTCATCCAGAAGTTTTAGAAAATTATGACATTAATAAAAGAGCATATTTAGCAGAATTAAATGTAACAAAGTTAGTAAAATATTCTAGAGAAAATAAGAAATATGTTGAAGTACCAAAATTCCCAGCAGTAGAAAGGGACATTGCTATATTAGTAGATGAAAGTATAGAAGTTGGACAAATAGAAAAAATAATAACTAAAAAAGGTAAAAAACAATTAGAAAGTGTAAAATTATTTGATATTTACAGAGATGATAAAATTGGAGAAAATAAAAAAAGCGTTGCATATAGCTTAATATTTAGAGATAAAAACAAAACATTAAGTGATGATGAAATAAATGTTGCAATGGAAAATATTATATCAGAACTACAAAAAGTATTTGGTGCAGAATTAAGAGCATAAAATAAAAATTAGACATATATATTTTAATCAGATAAAAGTATTTTAAATATTTAAATCAAAATATATAGACAAATTATAAAAAATGAAATAAAATGATAACAGAAGAAAAAACAAAGGAGAAATAAAAATGGAAGATACAAAAAAGAATAATGAAAATAAAAAATTAAGTGTACCAGCAACAATTTTATTAACAATTGCGGCTACATTTGGTGCTATAACAGTAATTGGCATAATTTATGCAATATTTACAGTTTTATAATAAAAGCTTGCATAAAATTTAAATTACTAAAAATCTATAAATAAATATTTTATTGCATAGAAAAATTAATTTTTTATATTTATAATAATGAAAAGAGGACTACAAAAAAGTAGACCTCTTTATTGTTTTTTGTCCGAGATTTAGATTGACGGGTTGCTAATGTTATTTATTGCAACGAAATTTGAAATTTGCAATAGAATCACGGCCCAACGAATCGAAATTAAGTTCAGAATTTGCCGCAATGACTTTTTCTTTCTGCTTTGCTCTGAAATTGGTAAGATTGTCAGCTGTTTGTTTGCAACCTAAAGCAACAATGGACGCAGCTGCTAATGCTGCATTTTTGCCGGCGTCAATACCAACTGTAAGTACTGGTATTCCAGGAGGCATTTCCAAAGTTGAAAGTACTGCTTCAACACCATTGAATTTACCGCCAGATAATGGGATACCGATTACTGGTTTGATTGTTTGAGCGGCTATGGCTCCAGATAATGCTGCACTCATACCAGCTCCTGCAATGATTACTTTACAATTGTCACACTTATTTATTTCAGTAATAAGGGCAGACAACTCATTGGGCGTCCGATGAGCTGAATAAATGTGAGTTGAGTAGTAGATTTGCAATTCGTCCAGCATATCCGTTACCTTCACCATAATTGGAGTATCTGAATTACTCCCCATAATTATTGCTACATTTCCTAATTCCATAAAAAATCTCCTTTTCGTAAAAAACGATCCCGGACAAACATTATAAAATCGCTATAATGTGTTAATATTATAACAAGAAAATGATTTTATGTCAATTAATAAAAATAAATAGTTAAATTAAGAATGTAATTGATAAAAATTACCTTAAAAGACTTGACAAAAGCTAAAAAAAGGTGTAAAGTATATTAGCATTACAAAATAAATCACAGCAAGTTCATAAACTGTTGATAACACAATGCAAAAAAGAAAAGGGGTAGTCATATATGGAAGAAAAAGTAAAAATCAGTATGCTATGCGAATTTTATGGCAAATTATTAACTGAGAAACAATATGAATTTATAAATGACTACTACAACAATGACTTGTCTCTATCAGAAATAGCAGAAAATAATAATATAACAAGACAAGCTGTAAGAGACATCATCAAGAAGGGAGAGAAAAAACTTTTCGAATACGAAGAAAAGCTGATGTTTATGAAAAGGACGTTAAATCAAGAGAAAAGAATAGAAAAAGCTTTATCAGAATTAACAAAAATTCAAAAAGAATATTCAGACAAACAAATAGCAAGTGTTTTAGAAAGTATAAAAAAAGAACTAAATTGTTTAGTTTAATAAAAAAGAAATGGGAGTGAAATTATGGCTTTTGAAGGATTATCTTCTAGATTACAAGAAATAACAAGAAAAATTAGAGGAAAAGCAAGAATAACAGAATCAGACTTAAAAGAAATGTTAAGAGAAGTTAAACTTGCACTTTTGGAAGCTGATGTAAACTATAAAATAGTAAAAGAATTCATTTCCGTAATTCAAGAAAAAGCTTTAGGGCAAGATGTCTTAAAATCTTTGACACCAGGTCAACAAGTTGTAAAAATAGTAAAAGATGAATTAGTAGAATTATTAGGTGGAACAGAAAGTAGAATAAATTTTACACCTAATCCTCCAACTGTAATAATGTTAGTTGGATTACAAGGTTCAGGAAAAACAACAACTTGTGGTAAACTTGCTAATCTATTAAGAAAACAAGGTAAAAAACCATTATTAGTTGCATGTGATGTTTATAGACCAGCAGCTATAAAACAATTACAAGTAGTAGGAAAACAACTTAATATACCAGTATATAGTAATGAAAATTCTAAGGATGTTGTTCATATAGCAAAACAAGCAATGTCAACAGCAATGTCAAAGTTAAATGATGTTGTAATATTAGATACAGCTGGACGTTTACATATAGATGAAGCATTAATGGATGAATTAAAGGATTTAAAATCAAACATTAAACCACATGAAATATTATTAGTTGTAGATAGTATGACAGGTCAAGATGCTGTAAATGTATCTGAAAAATTTAACGAAGCACTTGGAATTGATGGTGTTGTATTAACAAAATTAGATGGTGATACTCGTGGTGGTGCAGCATTATCAGTAAAAAAAGTTACTGGAAAACCTATAAAATTTGCTGCAACTGGTGAAAAAATGAATGATATAGAAGTATTTCATCCAGATAGAATGGCGCAAAGAATACTAGGAATGGGAGATATACTATCAGTAATAGAAAAAGCTGAAGAAACATTTGATTTAGAACAAGCCGAAAAACTAGAAAAACAATTAAGAAAAAGAGAATTTGATTTAGACGATTATTTAGCACAATTAAGACAAGTTAAGAAAATGGGATCTTTTTCATCATTATTAAAAATGATCCCTGGAATGAATCAAATAAAGGATTTAAAAGTTGATGACAAAGAATTTGATAAAATAGAAGCAATAATATGTTCTATGACAAAAAAAGAAAAAAGAGACACAAGAATTTTAAATGCAAGTCGTAGACAACGTATTGCAAAAGGTAGTGGAACAACCGTACAAGACATTAACAAATTTATAAAATCTTTTGAAATGACACAAAAAATGATGAAAAAAATGAAGAACAATAAAGGTGGAATGAAAAAGTTAATGGATGGAATTGATGAAAATACTTTAAAAAACTTTAAATTCTAACAATATCAATTAGTTATTAATATTAAGTTAACTGTGAAAAAGTGAGCTACAGCCCACTTATGCAATCAAAATGCAAAATTGCAAGTCAATAAGTAGCTGTGTGAACGAAAAAGCTACAGATAACTTACATAATATAAATAAAAATAAATATTAGGGTGTATTTTAGAGGAGTGTCCCTGAATCCCTGTTAGAGGGAAAAAAGGAACGTCCCAAAATCCCAGTTTTAGGAGGTGAATTAAATGGTAAAAATTAGATTACAAAGACAAGGAAAGAAAAAAGCTCCATTTTACCATATAGTAGTTGCAGATTCAAGAAGTCCAAGAGATGGTAAAATAATAGAAAAACTTGGTTCATATGATCCAATGACAGATCCAGCTACTATTGTTTTAGATAATGAAAAAGTAGAAAAATGGATTAAAAATGGTGCTAAACCAACAGATACAGTAAAAGATTTAATTGAAAAAGCACAAAGTAAATAATTGTATTTGTAAAAAATGGAGGCACAATTATGAAAGAAATTTTAGAAACAATCATCTTAAATTTAGTAGATGATAAAGAATCTGTCCAAGTAAATGAAGTTGAAGGTGAAAGATCAATAGTATTTGAAGTAAAAGTAGCTGAAAACGATATGGGCAAAGTTATAGGAAAGCAAGGTAGACTTGCAAAATCTATTAGAACTGTAATGAAATCAGTAGCTGGAAAAGAACATAAAAAAGTTTCAGTTGAATTTATAGGATAATGGAGAAAAAATATGACAGAATATTTTGAATTAGGTCAGATTGTAAATACATTTGGTATTAAAGGAATGGTAAAAGTAAAACCTTTTACAGATAATATAGAACAATTTGAAGAACTAGAAAAAATATATATAAAAAATAAAAGCGGAAAAAAAGAATATCAAATACAAGAAGTAAAATTTCATAAACAAATGGTTTTAATAAAATTTGAAGGTATAGATAATCCAGAAGACGCAGAACTATTAAGAAATAGTTATGTACTAATCAACAGAAAAGATGCTAAGCCTTTAGAAGAAGGAACTTACTATATAGTAGATTTATTAGAATCAGAAGTTTATACAGATGAAAATGTTTTGCTAGGAAAAGTAGAAGATATTTTTAATACTGGAAGCAATGATATATATGTTGTAAAAGACGAACTAGGAAAACAAGTTCTATTACCAGGAATACCAGAGGTAATAAAACAAATTGATATTGAAAATAAAAAAATAACAGTTCATATTATACCTGGATTAATGTAAAATGGAGGAAAAGATGAAATTTGATGTTTTAACACTCTTTCCAGAAATGTTTGATATTTTAAAACAAAGTATTATAGGAAGAGCGCAAGAAAAAGAACTAATAGATATTAATCTAATAAATATTAGAGATTTTTCAACAGACAAACATAAAAAAGTAGATGATACTCCATATGGTGGCGGAGCTGGTATGGTAATGATGCCAGATGTAGTAGATAGAGCATATCAATCTATAAAAAACAAAAATGCAAAAGTAATTTATATGTCACCTCAAGGAAAAACATTAAATCAGAAAAAAGTTGAAGATTTAGCTAAACAAGAACATTTAATTATACTTTGTGGACATTATGAAGGAATAGATCAAAGAATTCTTGATAAAATTGTGGATGAAGAAATATCTATAGGTGATTATGTGTTAACAGGCGGAGAAATTCCAGCAATGGTGTTAATAGATAGTGTAAGTAGATATGTAGAAGGAGTTCTAAAAAAAGATTCAATAAAAGAAGAAAGTTTTTCAAATGGACTTTTAGAATATCCGCAATATACAAGGCCAGAAGTATTTAATGGAGTAAAAGTTCCTGAGGTATTACTTTCCGGACACCATGAAAAAATAAATAAATGGCGTAAGCAAAAATCTTTTGAAATAACAAAGAAAAAAAGACCAGACTTATTAAATGAAGTGCAAGATTAGAGTTGCACCGCTCAAAGAAAAAATAGAAAAGGAGGAAGTTCTGAGATGGATATTATTAAATCAATCGAACATGAACAATTAAAAAATAAAATACCAGAATTAAAAGTTGGTAATACAGTAAAAGTTCACGTAAGAATCAAAGAAGGAAACAAAGAAAGAATCCAAGTATTTGAAGGAATTATTATAAAAGTACAAGGTGGAGGAGTTAACCAAACATTTACAGTAAGAAAAATCTCTTATGGAGTAGGTGTTGAAAAAACATTTTTAGTTCACTCACCATTAGTTGAAAAAGTAGAATTAGTAAGAGTAGGTAAAGCAAGACGTGCTAGATTATTCTACTTAAGAGACAGAGTAGGTAAAGCTGCTAAGACAAAAGAAATGATAGGTGCAAGAATTGAAGACAGAGAAATCGTTATAAAAGAAGAAGTAGCAGAAGAACCAGTAGAAGAAAAAGCTGAAGAAGTAAAAGAAGAAGTTAAGGAAGAAGTTGCACCAGTTGTTGAAGAAGCAAAAACAGAAACAAAAACTGAAGAAGCTTCTGACAAAAAAGCAGAATAATAAAATAAAAAAATTGTCAACCATTACAGGCTTGGCAATTTTTTTATTGTTTTTAGAATAGAATAAAAAATGAAAATTTTTGACATATAGGACATTCTATTGACAATATATTTAATTAAAATAAATAAATAAAAGGAGTGTCTTATGAAATTAATAATGTTAAAGAAAAAAAGTATATTAAAGTTCACGACATTAGTAGTTTTCGTATTAATAATAGGATTGTTTACAACTTCTTTAGGTATGCAGCATTATTATAATGTGGATTTTTCTACAGGACTAGTGACTGCAACAGAGTTAAATGTAAGAAGTGGACCAGGAACAAACTACAAAATAGTTGCAACTGTTAAGAAAAATGAGTATATTAGAGTATTTGCAGGAGTAGGTGAATGGTATATTGTACAAGTAGAAGGAGATTATATTGGTGCCGTAAATAAAAAGTATATAAAAGCAATTTATCCAAATTCTAATTCTAGTTCTAATTCAAATTCAAGTGGAAATACAGGAACAGGGGGAACACAGACATCTTCTAATATGAACGCAGATGAAAAAGAAGTATTTAATCTTATTAATAAACAAAGAACCAATAATGGTTTACAAGCATTAAAAATAGATGATGAAGTTCAAAGAGTAGCAAGAATAAAAGCAGAAGATATGGTATCAAACAACTATTTTTCACACACATCACCAACATATGGATCTCCATTTGATATGTTAAAAAGTTTTAAAATATCATATAAAACTGCAGGGGAAAACATTGCAGCAAATTCTAGTAATAATGGAGCAGTAAATTCATGGATGAATTCTTCTGGACATAAGGCAAACATTCTAAATTCTAGTTTTAATTATACAGGAATAGGAGTTGTTAGTAGTTCTAAATATGGTAAGATTTTTGTTCAGATGTTTGTAGGAAAATAGTTTTCAAGTATTATAAGTATTTACTAAATTAATATAACTAGCAAAGATATGAAAGGAGAAAATAAAATAATTGCAATATAATAGATCTCAAGTAGTTGAATATGCTAAAAAGTGGGCATTTTCTAGAAATCCCCAATATTACAATTTTGATAATATTGGAGGTGATTGTACAAATTTTGTATCACAATGCATATATGCTGGAAGTAATAAAATGAATTATACAAAAGATAAAGGATGGTATTATATAAATGGAAACAATAAATCTCCTTCATGGAGTGGAGTAGAATTTTTATATCAATTTCTAATTAACAATAAATCAGTAGGTCCATGCGGAGATAAGGTCGATCAGACAAAAATAGAAATAGGAGATATTGCTCAACTATCATTTGATGGTCAAAAATTTTCTCATACATTAATTATAGTGGACATTAAAAATAAGTATACATTATCAGGTATAAAAATAGCATCACACACGTTAGATAGCTATAACAAAGCAATTTCAGAATACAATTTTGAACAAGTAAGATTTATACATATAAAAGAAGTTAACTGAAGTAAACAAAAGACTATTTTTGTATATAATTTACCCTTGGCAAAAAAGTTGGGATGTGATAGAATAAAAAACAGTAAAAGAGAGGATGCTAAAATGGGGGAATGATAATGAAAAAATTGTTCATCATAATATGTATTTTAGCAGTTGTTTTTATAGGTATGGTGATTTATAAAAACAATACTAATAGCAATAATTCTGTAAATGTACAAGAAATAGATAATATAGAAAAATACATTTCAAGTATATATATGTGGAAAGAAATAACAAATCAAGCATTACCAACTTTTGATAACATTAATAATGCAAGTGAATTATGGATTTGGGAAGTTGTAAAGAAAAATATCGAAGATTATGAGATAGACTATGATCAAATTCAAAGCAAATCAAAAGAATTATTTGGAGAAGAATTTAATAAAGAATTTCCTAGAGAAGGAACAAGTGGACTTGTATATAATAGTGAAACTAATAAATATGTTGCTACAGAAGTTGATCTAGATGAACAAGAAGATACATTTTTACTTAGTGATATAAAAAAGAAAAAAGATCAGTATATAGTAGAAATAGTAGAATATCTAGAAGATTATTCATTGTCTGAAAAGATAAGTGTGAAAAACTTAGAAGGAGAAGAAATAGGAAGCATTTCGGCAAATGATAGCGAGACAAAAATACAGGATATTGTCAAAAATAACGAAAGCAGATTCTCTAAAAAAAGAGTTTATTTAAATAGATCAAATTTAACAGTACAAAAAGTAGAAGCTATAGATAAAAATGGAGAGTAATATGTTAAAACAAATTCACAAATTAGAAGCTCTAGAAAAATGCAATTTATGTCCTCATAAATGTAAAGTAAATAGAAATAAAGGTAATATAGGTCGATGTAAATCTACAGATAAAGTAAAAATTGGCTTATATTCTATACATGATTTTGAAGAACCATGTATTAGTGGGAATAAAGGTTCAGGCACTGTATTTTTTTCAAATTGCAATTTAAATTGTTTATTTTGTCAAAATTATGAAATAAGTCAATTAGGAAAGGGAAAAGAAATAACTATAGAAGAACTTGCAGAAATATTCTTACTTCAACAAGATAAAAATGTAGAAAATATTAATTTAGTAACTCCAACTAGTTATGTGCCACAAATTATAGAAGCAATAAAAATCTCTAAACAAAAAGGATTAAAAATACCAATTATATATAATACAAATAGTTATGAAAATATAGAAACATTAAAAATGCTAGATGGATATATAGATGTATATTTACCTGATTTAAAATATGCCGAAGATAAATTAGGAAAAGAATATTCAAACATTAACAATTATTTTGAAGTAGCAACAGAAGCGATAAAAGAAATGATAAGACAAGTTGGAACTCCTAAATTTAATAAAGAGGGAATAATAGAAAAAGGAGTGATTGTAAGACATTTAGTATTACCAAATGGTTTAGAAAATAGTAAAAAGGTTTTAAAATGGATTAAAGAAAACTTGCCAGAAGAAATATATGTAAGTATTATGGCACAGTATTTCCCAACTTACAAAGCATATGAAAATAATAAAATCAATAGAAAATTAACAAAAGAGGAATGGAAAGAGATAGAAAACTATATAGAAGTATTAAATATACAAAATGGTTTTATACAAGAATTAGGTGATCACGAAGAAGAATATGTTCCTAAATGGGACATTTGACAAATTTATAAAAAACTTATATATAAATAATTTTAGAAATAATAAAAATAAATAATATAAAATTCATTTAAAAAATTGAAAAAACATATTATTATGATATAATCTGAAGAAGTAAAAGATGGGAGAGAGGATAAATGAAAATAGAAGTAATTGCATCAACAAAAGTAGGATATAAAATGCCAAAAGAGGAGGCAATAGATTTTTCAGGAAAAGAAGCAGGAATTTGTTATATGCCAGATGATTTACAAACACTATTAAACGAAGATAAAGAGAAAACATTAAAAAGATCAAATAGAACACTAAAATCAGGTCATCATAGTGTATTTGGACATCCAACATATAACTTAACTTTAGAAGGTATACCCAAAATACTTGCAATGATTTTAAATAATGAAAAAATATATAATACTTCAGAAAAATCTGCAAGATATACTAAAATGAACCCTTCAAAAGAAGAAAAAGAGTTATATGAAAAATGGATAGAAATTTATAAAAGAGAAATAGCAAAAGAAGCGGTAAATATAGATGAAAAAAGAATAGAAAAACTAGCTCAAGAAAATGCTAGATATTTAATTAGTGTATTTACACCAGCAACAACAATGGGGTATACAGTTAATTTTTGCCAGTTAAACTATATTATTCACTGGTTTGAAGATTACATAGAAAAAGAAGAAGACAATGGTTTCTCTAAAAAATTAAAGCCAGTATTACAAGAATTTATAGATGAACTAAAAGATCTAACAGTTGAAGAATTAAATTCTGATGTAAAAAAACGTACAATATCATTATTTGCAAAAAGAAAAAATAGAAGAGAAGAATTTGGAGAAAATTATTCTACAACATATTTAGCAAGTTTTGCACAATTAGCCCAAGCTCAAAGACATAGAACTCTTAGTTATGAAATGTCATTATTAGAAGAGCCACAATTTTATGTTCCTCCAGTAATAAAAGGAACAGAACTAGAAAAAGAATGGTTAAAAGACATATCATCATTAAAAGATTACAATTTTACTATAAATCCACATGTGAGCTATGAAGATTATAAAGAATT
>CAKPRW010000016.1 GCA_934183045.1 uncultured Clostridia bacterium | reverse complement strand
AACAGAACAACACCATCAGTAGTAGCGTTCTCAAAAAATGGAGAAAGATTAGTAGGACAAATAGCAAAACGTCAAGCAGTTACAAATCCAGATAATACTGTTATATCAATAAAAAGAAAAATGGGTACAGCTGAAAAAGTTAAAATAGAAGGAGACAGCTTTACACCACAAGAAATATCAGCAATGATATTACAAAAATTAAAAGCAGATGCTGAAAATTATTTAGGACAAAAAGTAACTCAAGCAGTTATTACAGTTCCAGCTTACTTCAATGATAGCCAAAGACAAGCAACAAAAGATGCTGGTAAAATTGCAGGACTTGAAGTATTAAGAATAATTAATGAACCAACAGCAGCAGCTTTAGCATATGGAATGGATAAAGAACAAGACCAAAAAATATTAATATATGATTTAGGTGGAGGAACTTTCGACGTTTCTATATTAGATATCGGTGATGGAGTATTTGAAGTTCTATCAACAAGTGGTAATACACATTTAGGTGGAGACGATTTTGATAACGCTATTATTGATTATTTAGTAGATGAATTCAAAAAATCAAATGGAATAGATTTAAAAACAGATAAAATGGCAATGCAAAGATTAAAAGAAGCAGCAGAAAAAGCAAAAATAGAATTATCAGGTGTACAACAAACACAAATAAACTTACCATTTATTACAGCTGATAGTACAGGACCAAAACATTTAGATGTAACATTAACAAAATCTAAATTTGAAGAATTAATTCATGACTTAGTAGAAGCAACAGCAGGACCAGTAAACCAAGCATTAAAAGACGCAGGATTAACAGCAAATGATATTCACAAAGTATTATTAGTAGGTGGTTCTACAAGAGTTCCAGCTGTACAAGAAATGGTAAAAAGAATTATAGGAAAAGAAGCTGATAAAGGTATTAACCCAGATGAATGTGTTGCAATCGGTGCAGCTATACAAGGTGGAGTTTTATCAGGAGATGTTAAAGATCTAGTATTATTAGATGTAACACCATTATCATTAGGTATTGAAACATATGGTGGAGTATTTACAAAATTAATCGAAAGAAATACAACAATACCAACTAAAAAATCACAAATATTCTCAACAGCTGCAGATGGTCAAACATCAGTAGAAGTTCATGTTTTACAAGGTGAAAGAGAAATGGCTGCATATAATAAAACATTAGGAAGATTCCAATTAACAGGAATTCCAGCAGCACCAAGAGGAGTACCACAAATCGAAGTTACATTTGATATAGATGCAAATGGTATAGTACACGTATCTGCAAAAGATATGGCAACAGGAAATAGTCAAGACGTATCAATCACAGCATCAACAAACCTAACAGACGAAGATATAGACAAAGCTGTAAAAGATGCAGAAGCACATGCAGAAGAAGATAAAAAGAAAAAAGAAGAAATCGAAGTTAAAAATAATGCAGAAAGTTTAATATATAACAGTGAAAAAACATTAAATGATTTAGGAGATAAAATTAGTGGAGAAGAAAAAGCAAAAGTTGAAACAGAAATAGAAGCCACTAAAAAAGCCCTTGAAACAAATGACACTGACAAAATAAAAGAAGCAACAGAAAAATTAACAAAAGTATTTTATGATATGTCAGAACAACTATACAAAAATGCAAATCCAAATGGAGCGCAAGCTGCTCAAGCTGATCCAAATGCAACAACAGAAGAAGGACCAAAAACAGACGAAAACGGAAACGTATATGATGCTGACTACAAAGTAGAAGACGACAAATAAAGGGATTAGGAGGGATTAGGGGACGTTCCTTAAATCCCTCTCTCGAGGGAAAAAGGGACAGTCCTTTTTTATAATCTCAATAGAAATTACTAAAAATAAATGTTTAAATGCTTTTGAGAAGAGAAAAAGACATTTTAGTAGGAGGAAAAAATGGCAAGTAAAAGAGATTATTACGAAGTTTTAGGTGTAAATAAAAATGCAACAGATGATGAGTTAAAAAAAGCTTATCGTAAATTAGCAAAAAAATATCATCCAGATGCAAATCCGGATAATAAAGAAGAAGCTGAAAGAAAATTCAAAGAAGTAAATGAGGCATATGAAAATCTATCAGATCCACAAAAAAGAAGAATGTATGATCAATTTGGTCATAATGGACCTCAAGGATTTGGTGGAGCTGGTGGACCATTTGGAGGACAAAATGGTTATTATTCATATACAAGTTCAGGATTTGATGGATTTAGTGATTTTGGTGACTTGGGAGATATTTTCTCATCTTTTTTCGGAGGAGGATTTGGAGGCAGATCATCTTCTAAAAGACAAAATGGACCTAAAAAAGGTTCAGATTTAAATGTACATATGGACATTACATTTGAACAAGCTTTTTTAGGGGTAGAAAAAGAGATTGTTATAACTAGAGATGAAGAATGTAGCACTTGTCACGGATCAGGAGCCAAACCAGGAACATCACCTATAAAATGTACAACATGTAATGGAACAGGGCAAGTAAAGCAAGTACAAAACACTATATTACGGACAAATGCAAACAACAAGAACTTGTACAGCTTGCCATGGAACAGGAGAAATTATAAAAGAACCATGTGAAACTTGTCATGGAAGAGGAAAAGTAAGAAAACAACCTAAAATAAAAGTAAAAATACCAGCTGGTATAGATGACGGTCAAACAGTAGTATTAAGAGGAGAAGGAGAACCTGGAGAAAAAGGTGGACCTAAAGGAGATTTATATATTACTGTAAAAATAAAAAGAAATAGCATTTATACAAGAAAAGGAAATAATGTATTGTGCGAAGTACCAATTACTATTACGCAAGCAACATTAGGGGCTGAACTTGAAATACCTATGGTAGATGGTACAAAAGAGAAATATAAAATACCAGAAGGAACACAAACAGGAACTAAATTTACAATAAGAAATAAAGGATTTAAAGTAATAAATTCAAATTCTACTGGAGATTTTATATTTACAATAATAGTTCAAACTCCAAAGAAATTAACAAAGGAACAAAGAGAACTACTAGTAAAATTGGCAAATACAATGAATGAACAGCCACCGATTAAAAAGAGAGGGTTATTCGGATAAAATTAAAAATGTGATGAGAGGTAAGTCCTTTTATCACATTTTCTTTTTATTATAAATCTTAATATTTGCAATGTAATCTTTTATTTTAATAGAAATTATGATAGAATTACAAAAAACAAATAATGGAGGTTACATGAAAATTAAAATGATTAAAGTAATAATTCGGTATAATATTATTTATATTAATGTTAGCCTTAGCGGTGCTAGCATATTTTATGACAATTGATATAGAAACAAAAGAACCGAAAGATATAACAAATACATATAATTTAAAAATAGAATCTTATAAAGGAAGAAAGGTTTTTATAGTAAGCAGTAAAAAAAGAGAAAAAACAGATACTGTAGTACTATATTTTCATGGTGGGTCTTATATGGCAGAGGCAACTAAACAACATTGGGAATTTATAGAAAATCTTATTGATGATACAGGAGCTACGGTAATATTACCAGATTACCCATTAATTCCTAAATACAACTATAAAGATGTATTTAATATGGTAGTTCCTCTATATAAAGAAATCAATGACAAGATAGATATATCAACTAGACTAGTAGTAATGGGAGATTCAGCAGGAGGAGGATTAGGTTTGGCATTATTAGAGAGAATGTCACAAGAGGATAATATAAAAATGCCTAAAAAGACAATCTTAATATCACCATGGTTGGACGTTAGACTTAATAATCCTAAAATAGAAGATGTACAGCCTAAAGATAAAAAATTAAACAGAGATACATTAAAATTGTCTGGTATAACATATGCAGGTGATGACGGAATAAATAGTTATTTAGTAAATCCAATAGATGGTGACTTGTCTAAAATAAATAATTTAATAATAATGATAGGAACAAATGATATTTTAAATCCAGATGTATATAAACTACAAGAAAGAGCAAAACAAAATAATAAAGAAATTGATATAAAAGAATATGAAAATGCTGGTCATATTTGGATTATAGATAAAGATAGTGATGAAGAAATTGTGAAAAAGGGTTATCAAGATATAATAGAGATGATTAATTAATTGCCAAAAAGACCCGGCCCTTTTGGCAACTTTGGTAGTTGATAGGAAGGTTTGAAGATGAAGAGTAATAAGAAGAACAAGTTGGCATGGAGAAGATTGGATAATTCTGCTAAGATATTTCCTATGTCTGCTGGTAAAAAATATAGTACGGTGTTTAGGCTATCTGTTGTTTTGAAAGAAGAGATACAACCTGATGTGTTACAAGAAGCGGTAGTAAAAACATTGGAAAAGTATACGTTTTTTAAGGTAAGGATGAAAGCTGGATTTTTCTGGTATTATTTAGAATATAATACTAAAGATCCTATTGTGGAAGAAGAAAAAGATTATCCTTGTAAGTATATAAATCCTAAAACTAATCATGGATATTTATTTAAAGTTACGTATTTTATGAATAAGATTAATATAGATATTTTTCATGCTCTAACAGACGGAAATAATGGTACAACATTTTTTAGAGAGATTGTTTATACTTATTTAGAGTTAGTGCATAAAGATGAGTTAAATATAGAAAATAGACAGTTAAGGAAAATAGAATATGATACAGAAGATAGTTATATGAAGAATTATGATAAAAAGGCAAAATCAAATGCTTCTGGAAAAACTGCATATGAATTAAGAGGAAAAAAGATAAAGTTAGGAGCAATTAGTGTTATTCATCAGATAATTGATCTAGAGCAATTAAAAACTGAAAGTAAAAAATATAATGTAACAATTACACAGTATTTGACAGCTGTTTTGATGTTTGTTATATATAAGCAAAATTATATTAAATATAATGGAAAAAAACCAATAAAAATATGTATACCAGTAAACTTGAAAAGATATTTTCCGTCAAATACTATGCTAAATTTCTTTTCTTATATTACATTAGTGGCACAGATGAGAAAAAACAAACTAGATACTTTTGAAAAAATGCTTGAATTTGTAAAAGAAGATTTTGCAGAAAAATTAACAGAAGAAGAAATAATAAAAACGATGTCTGCAAATGTTAGATTAGGTAACAATATTTTTATAAAACCAATTCCTTTGATAATAAAGAAAGCATTAGTAAGACTTAGTTATATTATAATAAGAAAATATACTACAATAACATATTCTAATATAGGAAGAATTGGTATTATTGGAGATTATAAAAAATATATTGATTACTTTTTGATGCTAATAGCTCCTGAACCAGTAGAAAAAATCAAATGCTCAAGTTGCACATTTGAAAACAAAATAGTATTTACATTTACATCTATACTTGATGATAATAAAATAGAAAAAGGATTTTATGAATTTTTAACCAATAGAAATATACAAGTAAATATAGAAAGTAATGGTGTTTTAGATGATATATCCACAGAAATTAAATAGTAAAAAAAGTGCTAAATTATTATATAGTTTTATAATAACATCTATAGTATTAATGATTTTAATAATAATTATTAATAGAATAATGACTCCAAGTGTTCATTGGGCAGCATTTGTAAATTTAGGAATTATTTATGCTTGGGTTACAGTTATGTATTCGATAAAAAGAGGAACCAATATAGCTGGACATGTTTTAGTACAGACAATTGCAATTTCTTTAATTTTATTATATATTGATAATAAATTAGGAAATATGGGATGGTCTATAAGCATAGGAATTCCGATATTGTTGATTATAGCTAATATAGTGATGCTAATATTAACAATTGTAAGTTACAAAAAATATATAAAATATGCGATTTATCAATTAATACTTGTATTAATTAGTTTAATGCCGATGATATTGATAATAGAAGGGATTTTAAAAGAAAATACATTAAATAAAATTGTTATAGTAATATCAATTTTAAACTTATTAATTACTTTAACATTAAGTTATAAAGATGTAAGAGAAGCTGTAATAAGAAAATTTCATATGTGAGGCTAAAATATGGAAAAAAGTTTAATTATAAAAAAAGAAACAGCATTTGATAAAATACGAAAAAAATTATCTATGATATTTTTTTACGAAGAATATCAGTTGGAAATGAGAATAGAAAAATTGGTAACACCCAAAAAAGTAGATATTACTAAAATTGTTATTCCAAAAGAAATAAAATATAAATAATATAATAATTACAATAAAATAAAAGGTGAAAAAATGAAAAATATAAAGGATTATAATTTAGATGAATTAAAAAAAGAGTTAGAAAATTTAGGAGAAAAGCCATTTAGAGCTGAGCAAATATTCAAATGGTTATTTCAAGAAAAAGTTAAAAGTTTTGATGAAATGACTAATTTGTCTCTTGAATTAAGAAAAAAACTTGAAGAAAATTATACGATATGTAATTTTAAAATTCTGAAAAAACAAGAATCTAAAGATGGAACAATCAAATATTTATTTGATGTGCTTGATGGTAATGCAATAGAAACAGTTCTAATGAGTTATCATCATGGATATAGTATATGTGTTTCTTCACAAATTGGATGTAAAATGGGATGCAAATTTTGTGCATCAACTGGAATAAATTTTGAACGAAATCTAACAAGTGGAGAAATTATAGAACAAATTATAGCAGTAGAACAAGATACTGGAGTTAGAATTTCAAATATTGTTTTTATGGGAATAGGTGAACCATTAAATAACTATTCAAATGTCATAAATGCAATAAGAATTATAAATAATCCTAAAGGATTAAATATAGGAGCAAGACATATAAGTATTTCGACAAGTGGACTAATACCAGGAATAAAACGATTAGCAGATGAAAATATTCAATGTACATTATCAATTTCGTTACATGCTACAAACAATGAAAAAAGAAGTAGTATGATGCCTGTAAATAATGCGTTTCCAATTGAAGAATTAATCAAGGCATGCAAAGATTATATAGAAAAAACACATAGAAGGATATCATTTGAATATGCATTAGCTAAAGATAATAATGATAATTTAGAGGATGCAAAAGAATTAGTAAAGCTTTTAAAAGGAATGAATTGTCATGTGAATTTAATACCAATAAATAAAATAGAAAATGGTAAATATGACAAAAGTTCAAATGAAAATATCATGAAATTTAGAGATTATTTAAATGAACATGGAATAGTAGCAACTATTAGAAGAGAATTAGGATCAGATATAGATGCTGCTTGTGGACAACTAAGAAGAAAAAATTTAGATAATTAAGTTTAGTAAAAATAAAAAACATCACAAGTAATATAAATTAATGTGATGTTTTTTTGTGCTTTGCTTAAAATAAAAATTGTATAGAGTGTTCCAGTTTTAAATCATATACAAATTTTACGTAGATACTAAATCATCCATATTATAAAAACCAGGTTCCTTTGTTAAAAGAAATCTTGCAGCATGTAAAGCTCCATCAGCAAAAACTTCTCGTGAATAAGCAATATGTTTTATTTCAAGTGTTTCATTTTCGCTAAAAAAGTGAACAGTATGCTCACCAGTAATATTACCACCGCGAACTGAGGAAAGTCCAATCTCATTTTTTTCTCTTTTACCTTCGCGACCATAAACTATAGTTTTTGTATTTCCTAATGCTTTATTGATGGAATTTGCAATCATTTTAGCAGTTCCACTTGGTGCATCTTTTTTTCTATTATGATGTGTTTCACTTATTTCAATATCTGTATTAGCAAGCTGTTTGGCTGCTTGTTGAACAATGTTTTTGAAAAGGGCTACCTCAAAAGACATGTTAGAAGATTGAAAAACTGGAATACTTGAAGAATATTCATTTTTTAAAGAGTAAATGTCATTAGAGGTTAGACCTGTAGTTGCAATAACAATAGGAATACCAAAATGAGCAGCATAAAATGCTAATTTTCGTGTTACTTCTGGAGTTGAAAAATCAATAATGATATCAGGAAGATTTTGTTGATTTTTCAGATTGTTAAGTATATTGTAACATTCTCCATGATAAACAGGAAAAGATGTTGTAGTAGAAACTATGTCAATACCAGCTGAAACATACATGTCTTCAGTGAAATTTATTGCTGAACAAACGAGTTTGCCCATGTTACCATTACAACCAGATACTAAAACTTTTTTCTTCATAGTTAGTCCTCCTTTTAGGATTATATGTAATAATTGTCTATAAGAAATGATATGTTTATTTTTCTTATATATGCTTGTATTTTCTAGTAAAATAGAATATAATTTATAAGTGGAATAATAAATATAGTGAAGGAAGAGGAATAAAGGTGTTATTAAAAGATATAAAATTACCGTTTGCAAATAAAATAAAAGTATATGCTTTTGTAGGACCATCAGGAACAGGAAAAAGTTATAGAGCTCAAATGGTAGCGAGTGAAAGAAATATCAGTTATATAATAGATGATGGGCTATTAATAAAAGAAAATGAAGTAATTGCTGGTGAATCAGCTAAAAAAGCACCTACAAAAGTTGGAACAGTAAAACATGCATTATTTTATGAAGATCAAGAAAAAGAAATTATAATAAAGGCATTGAAAAAGTATAGACCTGAAAGTATATTAATTTTAGGAACATCAGATGGTATGGTTCAAAAAATTGCTAGTAATTTAGGATTGCCAGAAATATCAGAAACAATATATATCACAGATGTAGCAACTGAACAAGAAATGGAAACAGCAAGAAGAATAAGAGTTACAGAAGGAAAACACGTTATACCAGTTCCAACATTTGAAATAAAAAAAGACTTTTCAGGATATTTATTAGATCCTTTGCAAATATTTAAATCAAAGGGAAAAGGACAAAAACCATATATTTCAGAAAAATCAATTATAAGACCAACATTTAGTTATATGGGAAGATTTACAATATCTGATTTAGTGTTTAGACAAATTTTAGAATATTTAGCATGTCAAACACCAGCGATATATAAAGTTTTAAAAACTCGTGTAGAAAATTATGGAGAGGGAGTAAAGCTTTATATGGAAGTTACTATTGTTTATGGATTTAATGTAGTAACTGGATTAAATGAATTTAAAGAAAAATCTAAAAAAGAAATAGAAAAGCTAACTGCTATGAATGTTGTAGAATTGGAAGTAGTTGCTAAAAATATTTATGTTGAAGGTCAGGGGGAACAATAATGTCATTTATCGTAGCAATTGATGGACCAGCAGGTTCAGGTAAAGGAACAATAACAGAACTTGTAAGTAAAAAATTAGGTTTAGTTAACATAGGGACAGGTTCAGCTTATCGTTGTGTAGCACTAGAAGCAATCAACAGAGGAGTTAAAGTAGAAGAAAAACAAAAAATCATCGATATACTAGATGATATTGATATAGAATTTAGATTGGAAAATGGAGAAGATATAGTATATTTAAATAAACAAGATGTATCTAAAATGTTAAGAGGAAAAGAAGTTTCAAAAATAGTATCACCAATATCTGCTATTAAAGAAGTACGTATTAAGTTAAATGAAATATTTAGAAAATGTGCAGAAGGAAAAAATGTAATTATGGAGGGAAGAGACATTGGAACATGTGTGTTTCCTAATGCAGATGTGAAAATATATTTGGATGCAACACAAGAAGAAAGAGCCAATAGAAGATATAAGCAAAATCAAGAATTAGGTGTTGAAATGTCTTATGAAGAAATTTTAGAAAATATCAAGGCAAGAGATAAAAATGATATGGAAAGAGAAATAGGAGCATTAAAAAAAGCTGATGATGCAGTTTATATTGATTCAAGTAATATGAAAATTGAAGAGGTAGTAGATAAAATACTAGAAGTTATAAATGAAAAAATAGAATTGTAATCTATATCAGAATCAGGAGGAATATGATGAAAGAATTTTTTAAAAAGATAACAAGAGGTATTGTTAAAGGAGCAATATATGCATATTGTAAAATTGTTTATAGAGCTAAAGTAATTGGAAAAGAAAATATTCCAAAGGAAGGACCTATTATAATAGCAGGAAACCATAGAAGTTTTTTAGATCCACCATTAATGGAAGTAACATGTGGAAGATATACTAGATTTTTGGCAAAAGAAGAGTTGACTAAAAACAAATTTTTAGCTTTTCTAGGATGGGTCTTTGATGCTATTTTAGTAAAGAGAGATTCAAAAGAAGTTAAAGCTCTAAAGGAATCATTACAAACTTTAAAAAATGGCGATTGCTTGGCATTGTTTCCAGAAGGGACAAGAAACGGAATAGAAAAGGGAGAAAAAGTAAAAGATGGAGTTGCATTTTTTGCATTAAGAACTGGAGCAAAAGTAATTCCTTGCGGAATAAAAGGTGGAGAAAAAGGAAATAGAAAAGTAACTATTACATATGGAAAACCATTAGATTATAGTGAGTATAAAGGTTCAAAGGATAAAGAAACTTTAGATAAAGTTACTAAGGAGATAATGGATAATATATTAGAATTGGCAAAATAAGATAAGAAATACAATAAATTGACAAAACATATATTTAGTAGTATAATTGTATAGTGTTTTAAGAGAAAAGAGGGACAAAGGAGTGTCCCTTTATCCCTGTAAAAAGGGATTTAAGGAACGTCCCCTAATCCCTGAAGGAAAGAGGTAAAGAAATGAATAACCAAAAAATAAGAAATATTGCAATAATTGCTCACGTTGATCATGGTAAAACTACATTAGTAGATGCTATGCTTAGACAAAGTCACATATTCAGAGAAAATGAACAAGTGCAAGAAAGAATAATGGATTCAAATGATCAAGAGAAAGAAAGAGGTATTACAATTCTTTCTAAAAATACATCAGTAATGCATGATGATATAAAAATAAATATAGTTGATACACCTGGACATGCTGATTTTGGTGGAGAAGTTGAAAGGGTTTTAAAAACTGTTGATGGGGTTTTACTTTTAGTTGATGCTTTTGAAGGTGCTATGCCTCAAACAAGAGAAGTGTTAAAAAAATCATTGGCATTAGGATTAAAACCAATCGTTGTTATTAATAAAATAGATAGACCTGGAGCACAACCAGAGAAAGTTGTAGATCAAGTAATAGAATTATTTATAGAATTAGACGCAAATGATGAACAATTAGACTTTCCTGTTGTTTATGCTTCTGCAAAAAATGGTATAGCTAAAATGGACTTAGCTGATGATACAACAGATTTAGATTGTTTATTTGAAACAATTATAAATACAATAAGTGCACCTAATTGTGATGAAGAAGGTCCAGCTCAAATGTTAGTATCTAACATAGATTATGATGATTATGTTGGAAGAATTGCTGTTGGAAGAGTAGAAAGAGGAACTATCAAGGTAGGTATGCCAGTTTCTATTTGTGGAAAAGAAGATAAAATTACACAAGGAAGAATTGCAAAAGTATATACACATGTTGGACTTAATAAAGTAGAGGTTGAAGAAGGAAAAGCAGGAGATATAATTGAACTTGCAGGAATTCCAGATATCAATATTGGTGATACAATTTGTGATTTTAATAACCCAGAAAAAATACCATTTGTTGATATAGATGAACCAACAGTTTCAATGACATTTAGTGTAAACAACGGACCACTAGCAGGTAGAGAAGGACAATTTATAACATCAAGACATATTAGAGACAGATTATTTAAAGAACTAGAAAGAAACGTATCATTAAGAGTAAAAGAAACAGATAGTGCTGATTCATTTGAGGTATCAGGAAGAGGAGAATTACATTTATCAGTATTAATAGAAACAATGAGAAGAGAAGGGTTCGAATTATTAGTATCTCGTCCAAAAGTAATTATTAAAGAAATAGATGGAGTAAAAAGCGAACCGATAGAAAGACTAGTAGTTAATGTCCCTGACGATTGTGTTGGAAATGTTATAGAAAAATTAGGAAAAAGAAAAGCTGAAATGGTAAACATGGAACCAGCAGAAGAAGGACACACAAAAATAGAATTTAAAATCCCAGCAAGAGGATTAATAGGATATAGAACAGAATTCTTAACAGATACAAAAGGTGAAGGAACAATGAATCATATTTTTGATTCATACGAACCATTCAAAGGAGAAGTTGTATCAAGAGTAAGAGGAACAATAGTAGCATTTGAAGCAGGAAAATCAGTAACATACGGATTATACAACGCACAAGACAAAGGAGATCTATTCATAGGACCAGGTGTTGAAGTATATGAAGGAATGATAGTTGGACTAAACTCAAGAGGAGAAGACTTAGCAATAAACGTATGTAAAGAAAAACACTTAACAAACACAAGAGCATCAGGATCAGATGATGCATTACGTTTAGTACCACCAATTCAAATGTCATTAGAAAAAGCAATAGAATTCATACAAGATGACGAACTAGTTGAAGTAACACCAAAATCAATCCGTCTAAGAAAGAAAATCTTAGACACAAAAGAAAGAGAAAGAGCTGCTAGAAACAACAATAAATAAAAAAATTGCCAAAAGGGCCGGGTCTTTTTGGCAATTTTTTAAATTACATTTTTAAAGGTTAAATATATAGTAAAGTTATTAGATTATTTATTTAGTATATATAAATGGATTTCAAAATTAATCAATAAGAAAGCATTATTTTATTTTTTTAGTATTTCAAAGTATTAAGAATAAATTTAAAATATTTTTATTTTGATAATTTAATAATCTAATAATTAATACTTATACTGTACTAAATTTTATAATTTTATAAACCTATTATTTATGATATATTAAAAATGTAAATATTATTACTAAATAAAATTTGCCAAAAAGCCCCGGCCCTTTTGGCAATATAGGAGAGAAGTAATGAATAGAGAAGCGTTAGAAGTGATAAAGTTAAAGGCATTGGAAGAGCATATTCCAATTATTATGGATGATACGTTGGAAGTTATAGAAAAGTATTTAACAAAGATGCCACCTAAAAGAATTCTTGAGATTGGTACAGCGGTTGGTTATTCTGCAATGTGCTTTTCAGAATTTTTGGCTGCTGATGGAGTTATTGATACTATTGAAAGAGATGAAGATAGAATAAGAGAAGCAAAGGATAATATTAAAAAAGTTGGTGTTGAGGATAAGATTAAGATTTATGAAGGTGATGCGGTGGAGATTTTACCAACTTTAAATGAAAAGTATGATGCGGTTTTTATTGATGCTGCTAAAGGAAAATATCCTTTTTTCTTAAAAGAGTCTTTAAGAATGTTGAACACAAATGGTATTATTTTTGCAGATAATATTTTGTATAAAGGTTATGTTATGAGTGATTATAACAAACATAAACAACGTACAGCTGTAAGAAATTTGAGAGAATATATTAAAGAAATTAGTGAAAATCCAAATCTTGAAACTGAAATTTTAGAGGTTGGAGATGGTTTAGCGATTAGTAAATTAAAAATATAAATAAAAAAGAAAACCCCTGTCTTAAAATAAAACTAAGACAGGGGAAATTTTAGAGATAACAGTAAATTAAATTAGCTGTTAACCCGATAAGTTCTGTGTAATACTGAAACAGATTTCTCAATTCCTGCATCATCTGCGAGGAGAGTGTTGTTAGATCCGCATCTGTATCCATGCATATTAATTTTGGAGCGTTCTATTTCCAATTTTGGAATAAGACGCTTCTTTTTTTGTTGATCCTTATAGGTCACATGTGAAGAAGCTCCTACTTCTGCATTAATATCCATGGAGTAGGTACGGACCTGATATTCAAAGTAAATACCATAAGTGTCCTTTAAGATCACATGCAAAGACTGATAAGAATTTGCTTTAGGATATCTGATGTAATCTTTTACATACGGAATGTTTTCTGGTGACAGATAAGATCTCTCAGGAACGATAAGGTCTGGATACTTTTCAGCATCAAAGCCTTCGGTATCTTTTAATGGTTCTGAGTCACAAGGGGTGAACCCCAATTTGATGAAATATTTAATGTTTTCATCCATGACTTCATAACATTTCTTTATCAAGTCCTCTGTATCTTTTCCTTCAGTAGAATCAAGAATTGTTCTACATGCATATATATCCCGTATAGAATCAAGAGATATATTTTTCTGCAGTTTGATAATACATTTGTAAAAAAAGCTAATCCAGCTTTTGGTTCTTGCAATTGTCTTCGCGAATGTATCCTTATGATTTTTTACAGTGTATTGATGTATTGCATTGAAATACTTTCTATTTCTTGAAGTAATTTTCTTACTAGAAGTTAAAGAAAGGTAATCTCTGCATGCATTTAACATTAACTGCAGTTTGAGATCGCTTGGATTCTTTTTTAACTCTCGCGACAATGTCCGGATGTAATTGTTGACTGCTGAGTCTACGCTATTTGACCGATAAATATCAGGCAAAGGATTTGGTAGACACATAAACTTTTGTGTACTGTTCATACTTGAACTCCTTTCGTTTTTTGTGTATTGATACATAAATTAATTATAACACAAATCTACATAAAAATAAAGAAATTGTCGAAATAGTTTGACTTTAACGAATTACGTATATATAATTATAAGTACAATAATAAAAGAATGGAGATATAAAATGAAAAAGATAGAATTATTAGCACCAGCAGGATCATTTGAAAAAGCGAAAATAGCATTTAAATATGGAGCGGATGCAGTATATTGTGGAACATCATCATTATCATTAAGAACAAGAGCTGATATGGATAATGATGACTTAATAAAAACAATAAAATATGCGCACTCAATCGGAAAAAGGGTGCATGTTACTTTAAACATATTTGCATGGGACGAAAAATATGAAGAAATTATAGAAATGGCTAAAATATTAAATGAAGTAAAGCCAGATGCAATAATCGCAGCGGATGGAGGAGTAATAGAAGTATTAAAGGAATATGCTCCAAATGTTCCAATTCATGTAAGTACGCAAGCTAATATTGTAAGTTTAAGAGATTGTAACTTTTGGTATAAAAATGGTGCGAAAAGAGTAATCATGGCAAGAGAAATGAACAAAGAACAACTAAAATACATAATGGAAAATAAACCAGATGACTTAGAAGTAGAGATGTTTGGTCATGGTTCAATATGTTTTGCATTTTCTGGAAGATGTTTCTTAAGTGATTTTCTATGTGGAAGAAGTGCAAACTTAGGAGATTGTGCACAAAGTTGCAGATGGTCATATAATTTATATGCAGAAGAAAAGAATAACCCAGGTGGACTAATGCCTATAGAAATAAACGAACATGGGACAAGTATATTTTCATCTAAAGATTTATGCTTAATAAAAGAAATTCCAGAAATAATAGAAATGGGATTAGATAGTTTGAAAATAGAAGGAAGATTAAAGACAGAATATTACATAGCAAGTGTAATAAATGTATATAGAAATGCAATCGATGATTATATGAAATCCCCAAAAGATTATGACGCTACAAAATACTTAAAAGAAATTGAAAAAGTAAAAACAAGAGAGTTTACTACTTTTTATTTTAATGATAGAAACAATAAAGATATACAAGATTATACAGGAAGACAATATAATGATAACTATGAATTTGGAGGTAAAATAGTAGAAAACGAAGAAGAAAGAACTATTATAGAAATAAAAAATAAATTAACAGTAGGAGATGAATTAGAAATTATAGTTCCTTATCAATTAGAACCAGTAACCTTCAAAATAGAAAAATTATGGGATTATGAAACAGATGAACAAATAAGTAATGTAAGTCCAGGGGTTAAAGGGCAAAAGGTAAAAATGGAACTTCCAATAAAATGTGAAAAAGATTGGATTTTAAGAAGAAAAAAATCTTAATAAAAGATGTAAAATTAGGAGCATATCCAAAAAAAATTAATTAATGGATATGTTCCTAAGATTTTTAGTAGTATAGTTTGTACTATACTACTTTTTTAATTTTATTTTGAATTTATTATATTTATATTTTTAATAAATTTAAAATTATTGATAGCTATTTAATAAGTTAAATATAAAAAATCCTAAAGATACACAAAGCCCAAAGATAACAATATCAAGTCCAAAACTCATTTCTGGTATTAAAACTAATATTGAACCTAATGTAAAGCCTATAATACTATAGAAGGTTTGAGCATAAAAATGATTAAGTAAAAACTTAGTTATTTTCATAAATATAAGACCACCTATAACCAAACCAATACCTAAAGGTATCAATATTGGTAAATATATAGATGATACAGAAGATAAATAAATAGGATATACTCCTAATAACATTAGAATAATCGTATTACTCACACCGGGAACTATAACTCCAATAGACATCAAAAAGCCAGAAATTATTAAGTAAAAAAAGCTAATATTATTAGAAGTAGCGATATTAAAGTTCTTTTCTAATATCACAGATAAAAGACCGATACCAAATGCGAATATGGTGTATAAAATATAATGAAGTTTGAATTTTTGTTTTTTATTTACATCTTTAAATAAAGAAGGAACACTAGCACAAATAAGTCCAATAAAAAGTGACTTTGTTTGAAGTGGAAATGTATATAAAAAATAGTTGATTAGATTGCTAAAAATTAGAACGCCTATAGCAGCACCTAGGACTAAAGGAAAAAGAAATTTTAAATTTTTTTTGGGAGATTTAAAAAAATCTAAAACACTATTTAATAATTTTTCGTATATTCCAAAAATAACGCAAAAAACGCCACTACTTATCCCAGGTAAGATAGCACCAGATCCGATACAAATACCTTTAAATACATCTAAAAACAAATTCATTTTAGGATTATTCCTCCATATTTTTTCTTATTATATGCAAAAAATATAAAAATAGACTAATAAAATATTTTAATTGGTCAGGCACATTTATTTTTTTAATACATATAATTGCGATATAGAGAAAAAAATGGAGGTGCAATTATGATTTCAGCACTTTGTATGACAGGAATTGTAGGATTTATAGAATTCTTAAAATCTGCTGTATTTGTAGTACGGATATATACAAGGAAGTAATTTATTTCCAGAACCATTATCATCAGAGGAAGAAAAAAGATGCTTAGAACAAATGGCAAAGGGAGATGATGAGGCAAGGAATGTTTTAATAGAGAGAAACCTAAGATTGGTAGCTCATGTTGCCAAAAAATACAACACAGCCAAAGTAGATCAGGAAGACCTAATCTCAATAGGTACAATAGGATTAATAAAAGGTATTAATAGTTTTAATATAGAAAAAGGGGCTAGATTATCTACATATGTATCCAGATGTATAGATAATGAGATATTGATGCATTTAAGAGCAACAAAAAAACTTGGTGCTGAAGTATATTTAAATGAGCCAATACGGAAAAGACAAAGATGATAATGTAGTAACATTACAAGAAGTGTTAGAAAATAATGAAAGAAATATTGAAGATGAAGTAGATGTAAAGATGAAAATAAAACTTTTATATGAAAAAATGAAATATATTTTAAAAGATAGAGAAAAAACAATTTTAGAATTACGTTTTGGACTTCGGAGGTCATAAACCAAAAACACAAAATGAAATTGCTAAAATGATGGGAATATCTCGTAGTTATGTGTCAAGAATTGAAACAAAAGCTATTGGAAAATTAGCTAAAGAAATAAAAGAATAGATATTAGTTTATTATATTAATATAAAAAAATCGCTTAAAAAAATTCAAAATTTAAGTGATTTTTTTTATAAATTATTTGACAAATAACTTATAAATATGATACTATAAATAGTGCTGAAACGCAAAAATGCATAAATAAAAATACATATAAAATACATTATAAAAAAATAATGGTTATTAAACAACACATATGTAAGGTGTTGTCTTTTTATGCAAAAAATCTAAGGAGGAAGGAAAATGGAAAAAGAAGAAAACATATTGGGAACAGAAAAAATATTAAAATTAATTAGAAAATTTTCTATTCCATGTATTATATCATTATTAGTAAACTCACTATATAATATAGTGGATCAGATATTTATTGGATGGGGTGTAGGATATTTAGGAAATGGTGCAACAAATATTGTATTTCCAATAACAATGATATGTTTATCATTTTCACTTATGTTTGGTGATGGTGCATCAGCATATTTAAGTTTGAAATTAGGAGAAAAGAAAAAGGAAGATGCAGCAAAAGGTGTATGCAATGGAGTTATTTTATCAGTTATAACATCTATAGTTCTATGTATAATCACTTTAATATTTTTACCAAATATATTAAATATATTTGGTTGTACAGATGCACTAAGAGAATATGCATTAAAATATGGAAAAATAATAGTAATTGGGCTTCCTTTTATGATGATAGGAACAACTTTAAATTCTATTATAAGAGCAGATGGTAGTCCTAAGTATTCAATGACATCAATGTTATCAGGTGCAATAATAAATACTATATTAGATCCAATATTTATTTTTGTATTGAAAATGGGAGTAGAAGGGGCTGCGATAGCAACAGTAATTAGTCAATTTATTACATTTTTACTAAATGTGCTATACATAAAGAAATTTAAATCTATTAACGTTAATAAAGATACATTTAAATTAAAAATGAGTATAGCTAAGAAATTAGCTGGTTTAGGAATTAGTAGTTTTATTACTCAAATGAGTTTTGTATTTGTAATGGCTACAGAAAATAATTTACTTGGAAAATATGGTACAGAATCAAGATTTGGATCTGAAATACCAATTACTGTATTAGGTATTGTAATGAAAATAAGTCAAATATTGAATAGTATAATTATAGGTCTTGCAGCAGGATCACAACCAATATTTGGATATAATTATGGAGCAAGAAAGTTTGATAGAGTAAAAAGTGCATTAAAAATAGTATTAGGAATAAGTGTTGCAATAAGTACATGTTCATTTATATTATTCCAAGCAATACCAGATAAATTGATATCAATCTTTGGTAGTGGAGATGCTAATTATATGGAATTTGCTTGTTTAGCATTTAGAATATACTTATTATTAACAATTTTCAATGGAATTCAAATTTCAGCAGGAATATTTTTTCAAGCTATTGGAAAAAGCACAAAAAGTGCAATTCTTTCATTATCAAGACAAATCTTATTCTTAATTCCATTAATGTTAGTACTAAGCAGTATATTTGGAATTATGGGAGTATTATATGCTGGGCCAGTAGCAGATGGATTAGCATTTATGATTTCAGCAAGTATGCTTATTATAGAAGTTAAACATTTAAAACAAAGCGATATAAAAACAGAAAAAGTAGAAAGTAATGAAAAGGCTGTAAAATCTTTAGATAGACATATTGTAATAACAATTGCAAGAGAATATGGATCAGGAGGAAGATATATAGGAAAATTAGTTGCTGATAAATTAGGAATTAGACTATATGATAACGAATTTATAAAAAAGGTAGCAGAAGAAACAGGATTATCAGAAGAATATATAGAAAATACAGAACAAAAGAGAGACATTTTAGCAGGTATTAATAATGGATATTATTTTGGATTAAATAATTCAGATGAATTATTCATAAAAGAAGCTGAATTAATTAAAGAGGTTGCTGAAAAAGAATCTTGTGTTATAGTAGGAAGATGTGCAGATTTTATTTTGAAAGATAGAAAAGATCTAATAAAGGTTTTTGTATATAGTGATATGGATGATAAAATAAAAAGAGCTACAGAAATATATGGATTAGACAAAGAAAAGGCTAAAAAGGAAATAAAGAGAATTGATAAACTAAGAGCAAATCACTATAAATATTATACAGAAAGTAATTGGAATGATAAATCAAATTATGATATTTGTATAAATAGCGATTCTATAGGAGTTGAAAAGGCAGCAGAATTAATTAAAGAATTGTCAGACAATAAACAATATATAGAGTCTTAAATAGTAATAAAATAGAAAAGTCAGGTAAATTTATAAAATTATGTAAATTTACTTGACTTTTTTTCATGAAGAGACTATAATTAGAAAGGTAAACAAATTATGTAAATATAAAAGGAGGAAAAAATGAAAAATTTAAAAATGTATTTTTCAATAATATTAACTGCAGTAATATTAACAATTTCAACAGCAGTATTCGCATATGATGGATCATCAATTGTTTTCAATGATAAAATTTTTATGCCAGAATCTTTGGTAGATGGAAAAGGTGAAGTAAAGGTTACAAGAGATGTAACTAATTATACAATGTATTATGAATTTGTAGAGATCAACAATAGTACATATAAAGAAATAGTAAAATTAAAAGATGAGTTAAAAGTGGCTGAATATTACAATATATGGGAAGATCAAGATGGATTAAGCAATGAAGAAACTAGTAACTATAAAAAATATGTAGAAGCATATGAAGCTTATAAAGCTAAATATGGAACAACGGTAGATGATTATACAGATGCTCATATAGATGTAGTAGAATCAAAAATCGTAAGTTTGTGGGCTAGTTATACAAATAATTGGTCAACTGCTTCAGGAAACATAGCAAGTATGGATTTAAGTAGTTTTTCAGGAACAAAGGATTTTGTTTTATGGGTAAAAGTACAAGATGCAAATGCTACATATTATTTTGCAGATGTATATGAATTAACAGGAACAAAATCAAATCAAGATAACAACAATAATACAAATACTGATAACACAAATAAAGATAATACAAATAAGGATAACACAACAAATAATGATAAAAATAATACTAATAATTCAAATAATAATGTAAATAGTAATTCAAAAAATAATTCAAAAGGAAAATCAGAAGCAAAAAATACAATGAACGATTCAACTACATCATCAACAAAAACATTACCTAAAACAGGTATAAGCAATATTATAATGATATTTGCATTTATGACATCAATTGTTGCAGGAATTTCATATGTAAAATATAGAAAAATAAAATAGTAAAAAGCAATAAGAAAATACAAAGTTTAAAGTTTTAAACTTTGTATTTTTTTATTCTAATTAAAAGATATGTTTAAATATATATTAAATTTGTATATTCAAGTTACATAATTTGATATTTTATGTAAAATGTGCTATAATTTAAATGAAGAGTGGTATAACTCTAATCAAAAACTTTTATAAAGGTTTTTGGATGCACATTGAATTAAAAAAATTTTAGGAGGACAAGAACATGATGAGAAGAAAAGAAACAAACAAGCGGTTACTGTCAATTGTATTAGCTATTGCCATTTTATTGGCAGGAGTTAATATTTCACCAAATGCTAAGACTGCAGAAGCAGCAAGTTATTCCTACACATATTCATCTATTTCCGAACGGAAAGTGGATGTAGTTGATGGTGTAACTACTCTGACTGTGGCAGGTGATGCTTATATTTTGACACAAAGGCTTACAGCGGATGACGCAGCATGTGATCAATATGGTACATGTTGGATTCGTTATAAGAATGGAGCAATTTATTTTGCTTCATACGAGCTTGAAGGCAAATCTATGGTAAAGCATAGATTTTACTCAAATGGACAGGCAGTGTATGCTAACAAACTCTTATTTAAGGGTTCTAATAGCTATATGGCTACTCATTATGAGTACAATGGAGTTGAATACGAATTGCCTAATTTAGAGGCACTAAAGAAGTTATTAAACATTTCTGATTCAACACCAACCCAAAGCCCAAATCCAACGATTCAGCCGACGGCAGTTCCAACATCCAACCCAAATCCAACGGTTCAGCCAACGACAGTTCCAACACAAAATCCAAATCCTG
>CAKPRW010000015.1 GCA_934183045.1 uncultured Clostridia bacterium | reverse complement strand
GTAGAAAAATTTTTCATTTGTTTTCCCCCTTTAATTGTCAAAAGGGCCGGGTCTATTTGACAATTTTCTTAATTACTTTTTACTTAATTTAAAAATAAATTTTATATTGCCAAATAGACCCGGCCCTTTTGGCAATTACGTAAAGGGTAAAAGTGAAAACACTTTTACCCTCATTTATCCGACTTATTAGTCTACAAAGTCAAATTCATCTTTGAATTTTTCTTTGAATATTTCAAATACTTTATTTAAAACTTCTTCATCTTCTACACTTACATATGCTTCTTCGTCTGAATCTTCTTCATCTGAATCTTCTACTTTTAATATTACAACTTCTCCTTCGTCTTCTTCTCCTGTTTCATTTACTGGTAGTAATACTACATATTCTTCTTCATCTAATTCAACTAAATCTAAAAATTCAAATTTAACTTCATTTCCATCTTCATCATTTAATATAACTATGTTATCTAATTCTTCTCCTTCAAAATTTTCTTCCATGTTTTTTCTCCTTTCAATTTTTATTACATGTTTTTTATTATAATAATATAATAACGTATTATTAATTATTTTTCAATGAATTTTTCAATTTATTTAAATAAGTCTCTAAAATATATACTGCTGATATAGTATCCACTATATTTCTTTTTTTATTCTTATTTACATCTAAAAAGTTCATTGTTTTATGTGCTTCTACTGTTGTTAGTCTTTCGTCGATCCAATCAATTTTCAACTTGTTATATTTGCACTTTAGTTTATGTATAAATTGTTCTGTTATTTCTGCTCTTTGAGATATTGTTCCATTCATATTAAACGGCATACCTACTACAATTGTATTTACTTCGTATTGTTCTAGTATTTCATCCAATCGTCTTAATACAACTTTATCCGAACCATTTCTTTGTATTGTTTCTAAACCTTGTGCTGTTATATTTAATTCATCAGTAATAGCAACTCCTACTCTTGCTTCTCCGTAATCTATTCCTAAAATTCTCATATTATTCAAGTCCTATATAATTTTTAACCATTTTTTCAAGTAATTCATCTCTTTCAATAGTTCTAATCTTATTTCTAGCATCATTATGACTTGTTATATAAGTAGGATCTCCTGATAAAATATATCCTACAATTTGATTTATTGGATTATATCCTTTTTCTACTAATGATTCGTATACATCTTTTAATATTTCCTTACATTTAGTGTTTTCTTCTCTTTCTACATTAAAATGCATTGTTTTATCAAATTCCATATACACTCCTCCTTTATTTTATATATTAGTTATATCACTTTCGTTTATATCGGCATTGTCTAGATATTCTTCTAATTTTTTTAGAACTTCTTCTAGTCCTGTTCCTTTATAATATGTTGATATTACAAAATTTAATTTTGGTATTACACTCATATTGCAATCATCTTCATCATCGTCTCTTGCTCTTTTGTTAACATCTAAATTTAATTCTTTTATTTCTTGTTCTGTTAACGAAATTTCTGTTGTTTCTATTTTTTCTTTTATTTCATTTAGGAAATCTGCAACTCCGTCAGCTTCGACTCCTGAAAATGCAATAACAAATTTAGGTCCCATATATCTTACAAAAACATATTCTTTAGAAATGCTTTGTTCTATATATTCACTAATTTTGGTAATAACTTTGTTTCCCAATTCTCTACAATATTTTTTATTTATATCTTGTATATTAATAATTTTAAACATACAGATTGTAGACATTGTGTATTGATCTATTATTTGTTTTCCTTCACCATATAAATATTCTTCTGAATATAATCCTGTAAATAGATCTTTTCTTACTATTGATTCTAATGTTTTTTGATGAACTACTGTTTTTAATACAGATACAATATTATCTTTTATTACTTCTAATACTGTGGTATCCACATTATCAAAATCATGTGGAGTACCACTTTCCATTATCCAGTATCCAATATATACATTATCTATATATAGAGGGAAGAAAATTGCTGATTTTGCTCTTCCAAATTCCATTTGTTGATATGGTAATCTTTCATTTTCATTGTTTACAGTAACATACTTAGGTGTTGCTGTCTCAATACTGTCTTTAAACATATCTACACTTTGCAATGATTTTAAAGAGTCCCAATGTTTTCTATCAACATTAGATGCTTTTATTTCATACTCAGCACCATTGAATACAACAATTGTTGAATACTTGATTTCATATCTTTCTATTAGTATTTCATTGATTTTTACTATTTTTTCTTCAACACTTGAAGTCTCGCCTATAGCGTTCATAAAATCTTGTACTACAGTTAAGTTGTTGATTCTTTGATTCATATTTCTAAATTTTTGTATTTTTTTGTGTATTGATAAATTATATATAATTAGTCCTATTACTATAAAAACTAATATAACAACTACTGCTATTATCACTCTTGTTTTCTCCCTCCTTTAGAAGTTAATATTTTTTTCTCATTTGTTCCAATGTACTGTTCATATTTGATGAGAAACTGTTTCCTCCTACATTTCCCATTGATGGTGGTGTATATGTGTTACTATTTCCTATTGTTAATTTTGGATAAACCATATTTGCTAATTGTCCTAATGTTTGATTAAAACTTTTTGAATATCCTTTTAATGTAATTTCACATTCAATTACACCTTGTAAATATTTAGTATAAATTTCTTCTTCAAAAGGAACTGTTAAATATTTTACTGTATTTCTATCAAATAATTCTGTCATAAATGACATTGCAGGATCATTATAGTATGCCATTCCTCCAACAATAGTTTTTTCTGTTACTCCTCTTATTTTAACAACTTTGTTTAATATAATTTTTAATTTTTGTTCATCTAATATATTTTTTGATTTTAAATCTCTTAAAAATGCTGTTAATGGTTGTATTGTTAAAATATCCAAAGTTTGTACTAAATATAAGTCTTGTGTTTGTTTAAAGTATCCTATTGGCGTATTAAAATCTGTATCTATTAATATTAAAGAATAATTTTTTAATAAAGTTTCTAATATTTCATCAACATAATTTATTGAGTTTTCTCCATCTGGTAAAGAAGTATATACTGTTAAGTTTTTATTTACATCAATTCCTTTTGCAATTCCTTTTGTTAATCCATCTATACTATTTGCAGCTATATTTCTTAACTCTTCCTCATTTTTTGTATATATATAATATGAATTTCTATTTCTAGTTGTATCTAATATTGCTGTTTTAACTCCCATTACAGATGACATATATTCTGCTATATTATTAACAATAAATGATGTTCCATTCTTGCTTGTCCCAACAAATGTTGCTATTTTTTTATCTGGAGTTAATAAATTAGATAAGTCAATATTACTTTCATATTGGAATGAATCTGTATTATATTGATCTTGATAATTGCTATTATAGTCACTATTATTATTGTAACTATTATAATTATTATCTATTCCAAATTGATTATTATTATAGTTATAATTACTATTTGTATTATATGAATTATCGTATTCATTAATATTTGTATTTACATTGCTAGAAGCATCATTTTTCACATCATCAAATCCAGGTAATACTGTACTAGAAGTATTATTAAATGTTGTATCTGTTGCTTCATTATTATTTGTGTATAAATCATCCATTCCAGGTAACATTCCACTTGATTGTTGTTCTGTGTTTGATACAGGTTCATCAAATCCTGGTAATATATTTTCTGTATCATTTATTTTTGATTCTGGTTCTGTTGATACACTTTCACTTTGTAAATCTAATGATTCAAATCCAGGTAACATATTTTCACTACTATTTGATGTTTCATCAAATCCTGGCAACATTGTATCAACTTCATTTTCACGTCCTTGATTTGTTGATGAAGAGTTACTTGTATCTACATCTTCAAATCCTGGTAATATATTATCAAACTTACTGTTCATCTCTACTTCTGGCTCTGGCTCTGGTTCTGGAATAGGATTTTTACGTGGTCTTCCTCTTCCTCTTTTTACTTTAGGTGTAGTATCTTCTGTTGGAACAGGATTTTTACGTGGTCTTCCTCTTCCTCTTTTTACTGGTTGAGCCACTGGTTCTTCTGATATGCTACTTTCGTTTGTTGTATTGGTTGGCACTGATGTTTCCATATTTGTACTAGTATTATTTTTTTGTGAATTAGCATATTGTGTAAGTTGTTCTTGAATATCTTTCATGATTTCATCATTTTGGTCAATATTATTTTGTGGTTCAACATTTACATTTTCAGTTTCCTGTACACTTGGTGCACTTGGTATATTTGGCATATAATTTTCAACATTATTGCGGTTTACATTAGGTATATTATTATTTATTTGATTTTGATTAATATTCGTTTCTACTGGTCTAGTTACTTGTGGTTGTGGTTTCTTTTTTGATAATTTTCTATTTCCTTGCATATTAACTGAAGATGGAATAACTATTGGTTCTGTTAAAGGTCTTTCTTTTACTGTTTGTTTTAATAATGTTTCACTTGGTCCTGTTTTTTCATCTTTTTCAATTTGATATCTTAAGCTATCTGATACACTATTATTGAATGACATTATTTGTTGATATTTTGGTGATCTTTCTTCCAAAACAGCTCTAACATTTAGTGGTAAGAATTTAGTTATTATTCTTAATTGTGTATCATTATATTGTGCAGCAATATTATCAAAACTGTCTATATATTTATCTTCATTTTTTCCTAATCTTTTATAATGTGCTACTATGTTTTGAATTTCCATTTCACTAACATCATTTTCGTTTTCAGCTTGATAACTTACTTCTTCTGAATCTATTTTATAATAAACTTTAGCCTCTTTCTTTAAACGAGGTTTATTTATTAATTGACACACCTGGTCAATGCTTCTATCATTTCCTATTAGTGCGTCATAAATTCCAATACCAAATAGTTTAACTAGTAGTTGTTCTGATTTTGTTCTTCTATCAGCACAAATTAATATAATTGGTATATCATTTCCTCTTACATTTGAAGCTTCATCACTTATACTATCTAATTTTTCAAAAATAAATTTATCTATTTGATCGTATTGTGTACTTGTAAATGTTTCTAAATCTTCGCTTATTACTACTCTATCATAAGTTTTATCTTTTTGTAATTCTTTCAATATTGCATTAAAGTAATAGACATTTTTATAAGAAATAATTTCCTTATATTCCTTTTGATATTTTTTCACAATTGATTCTGATATTTCTTCATTACTTACAGCAAATAGAACTTTCATTTGTTACCCCCTTCCAAATTTTACAAACACAGCAAATGCTAGTGGTAATATTTGGCATATAATTAATAATGTTACAAAAGTTACAATTAACCCCATACCTTTTTCTAAAGTATCAAGTTTTCTGATACCTAAAATGTATTGGTGTATTGCTCCAATTGCAATTCCCAAAAAACATAACGGAATACTATATATTCTAACTATATTTAAAATATATGCTACAGTTCCATATGCATCTGAGCCATATTTTTGTTTATAATCATCTAGAGATTTAGCAGTATTATTTTTTATTTCTACTATTTTGCTTTCTGTTCTTTCGTCTATAGCTTTACTTTCAGCATAAATTTTATTAGTACATAAAAATATTCCAATTATTACTGTTAATATCATGAAGATTTTTATTGTTTTTTTCATCTATTATGCCCCTTTCTTAGTTCTCTCTTTGGTAATTATTTCCTAATTATGATTATACTTTTATATCATACAATAAATTATTAAAAATAGCAAGATTTTTTTATAATTTGTTATATAAATATTTCATATAATTATATACTTTATTAGCCCATTGTTTATCAGTTGCATACCTTGTGTTAACTCCTGTTAATGTAGAACCATTATAATATGTTCCCATGGCTTTTTCACTTCCATAAATACTAGTTCCTTTTGGATTTATATAATATTTAACTAATACTCTTGCTAACAAGTCCACACTTTCTGAATAACTAGAAAAATTATATGCACCATTATATGGATTTGAATCATATGCTCCATATCCAAATAAATTGTTTTTATTTTTTGCTAATTTAGATGTTCCCCATGCACTTTCGTGAATTCCCATTGAAGCTACGAATATTCCATTTATATTGTATTGTTTTTCTATATAGTAGAAATATTCTGCATTTTGTTCGAATATCTTATTAACATCTTTTGAATCTGTTAATACCTTTTTAAATTGATCTAATGTGAGTCCGCTTGGTTTATTTAATTGCATATCAAAGCTTAATGAAGAATTCAATTCAGCTTTTGTTTTTGCCCCACTGGTTTGACTACTATTTTGTTGTTGAGTTTTTTCTTCTTTGTTTTCAGTTGTAGTAGATTCTGATTTTACATATCCTACAACACTTCCACTTGATATTCTATACCATTGTTGATCTGGTATTTCTAATAATTTTAGCTTATTTCCTTTTTCTAAAGTCGCTACTTTTACTGAGCTATCATTATTTTCACTCATAACAGATAATCTATCTGATGTTACAAATAAATTATCTCCAACTTTTGCTTTATAAACTGTTGTACTACTTCCTGTACCTACTTCTACAATTTTATCAATAGCTGCTTTAGTTATTTTTATAGATACTTGTTCTTCTTTTACTACTTGTCCATTTTCGTATGTCTTTTTATTTGTAATTTGTTGTTTACCTTCTCTTCCTTCTTGAACAACTTGTATAGTATTCTTAGGCAATTTAGGATTATTTCTATATTTAGTTATATATTCTAAATCAACTTCTTCAACAGAATATTCTTCTTTATTTTCATTGTCTTCTTTAATATCCAACAAATCATCAATATCAACTTGACTAGCCTTACTAATTTTAACTTCACTTGTATCACTATTTGTTTCCCTTGCAAAAACATTATTTTTTACAAAATATCTATCATAAAATATAACTACATATAATAAACTAATAATAAAAGCCAAAAAACATAAACTATTTTTTAGCGTGATTTTTATGCTTTTTTTTCTCTTATCTTTTGCATTCATAGCATCACCTACTACAATTTTACCTTTTAAGTATTTTTTTGTCAATTTAAATATATGGAAATTTTTTTAACACTTGCTTTTATTAATTTTTTATAATATTATAATATAAACACATAGGAGGAATTATGGATAAGAAAAAAACAATATTAGTAATAATAGCTATTATTTTATTTTTAATAGTATTTTTTCTTTCATATTTAGTTTTTAATAAATACGTTTTAAAAAGAAACTTTGAAAATAGCATTTTACCTTTTGCAGATAAAAATCAATCTACTATTTTTAGAATTAATAGAATTGCTTTTTTTAGTAGTTGCGATGCAAAAAATAAAAATATTTCTGCAAATAATTATACAATAGAAAATTTATACCAATATACAGATATGGCATTATTTATTTCTAATACAACTGGTGAAAATACTTTAGAAAACACTTTAAAAAAAGTTTCAATTGAAAATATAAATTTTAATAATATGCCATCACTTGGAGAACCAAAGCTATATTTTAAAAGTATTAATAATTTTTCTAATAGTAAAATTATCGAAGAAAATATCATTCAAGATAAATTAGATTTTGATGTAACATCTCAAGATGAAACAAACTTAGATACTCCTACTTTATATAATAATTTAGCAAACCCAATCACTCTAAGTTACACTAATCAAAATATAAAATCTGATTATACAATAACTGATACATCTTCGCCAATTACTTATGATGGATCTCTATTAAAAAAATGTAATATATTATTAAATAATATTTCGTGTAGTTTATCATTTGATATTCTAATTACAAATAATTTAGATCAAAACTTTAAATGCACGGTATATATCGACATTCCATTAGAAAACGAAACTAAAACAATTTATGATGGAAATATTATTTTAAAACAAAATACGAATTTAAACTTTTATAGATATTAAAAACACATGTAAAATAAGAGGAGGATTTTAAATGGACAAACATTCTACAACAGCAGAAAAACTACAAAAAAAATATCATAAAACAGAAGATATTACAAATTTCAAACAAATGCTATATAGATCTGCAGATATCTATCGTTCTAGAACAGCTTTTAAGAAAAAGGATGCTGACGGTAATATTATTTCTATTACATATGAAGATTTTAAAAATGATGTAATATATTTAGGAACTAGTTTAATTAATAAAGGATTTTCAAATAAAAGAATAGCCGTTATTGGGAAAAACAGCTACAGTTGGTGTGTTTCATATTTAGCAGCAAGTATTGTGGGAATTGTTGTTCCTATTGACAAAGAATTACATACTGATGATGTTATTAATTTTATGAATGTATCTGAGTCTGTTTGTATTTTAGGAGATAACAAAAATTTAAAACCTCTTTTAGAAAACAAAGACAAACTTGATTGTAAAGAAACCTTTTTTATACAATTTGATAAAACTGAAGACAAAGATTGTTGTTCTTTTTCTTTTATTAAACAAGAAGGAAAAAAACTATATGACAATGGAATAAACGATTTTGATAATATTGAAGTAAATCCTGATGAGTTAAAAATTTTATTATTTACTTCTGGAACTACTGGTAGCGCAAAAGGAGTTTGCCTATCTCAAAGAAATATATGTTCTAATATACTTTCAACTTATGGAATAGTAAAAGTTAAAAGAAGTGATTTATTCTTCTCTGTATTACCTTTGCATCATACTTACGAATGTACATTAGGATTTTTGCTTCCTATATACAGCGGTGCAAGCATTGCTCATTGCGAAGGATTAAGATATATAGCAAAAAATATGTCCGAATTTCATCCTTCTGTAATTTTGTGTGTTCCATTATTATTAGAAAAATTACATAAAAATATTGTAAAAAATATGAATCAGTCATTACCTGAAAAATATAAAAAGAAAAATGAAAATCCTTTTTCTTCATTACCTTTTTTTATGAAGAAAATTGTCAAAACAAAAGTCAAAAACACACTTGGTGGAAGACTTCGTGTCTTTATAGTTGGCGCAGCTGCTGCAAATCCTAATATAGTTTCTGATTTCAGAGATTTAAATCTAAATACATTACAAGGATATGGTTTAACAGAATGTTCTCCTTTAGTTGCTGGAAATACAGACTTTTTCCAAAAGGATGACAGTGCAGGATTGCCAATTCCTAATGTAGAATATAAAATAGATAATCCAAATTCTGAAGGTGTTGGAGAAATAATTGTAAAAGGTCCAAATGTAATGCTTGGATATTACAAAAATGAAGAAGAAACAAAAAAAGTTATTAAAGACGGTTGGTTCCATACAGGTGATCTAGGCAAAATTGATGAAAATGGTTACTTATATATTACTGGAAGATGTAAAAGTGTTATAGTTACTAAAAATGGTAAAAATATTTATCCTGAAGAAGTTGAATATTATTTAAATGACAATCCTTTAATTTCTGAATCATTAGTTTTAGGAATACAAAAAGAAAATGATGATGAAACTTATATAAATGCTCAAATTTATCCTAATATTGAAGCTATTACAGAATATTTAAAAGGTAGTGTTCCTACTAAAGAAGAAGTTTGGAAAGTTATTTCAGATGCAGTTAGTGGTGTAAATAAAAAATTACCAAATTACAAACATATTAAGGGATTTGTTATTCGTGATAAGGAATTTGAAAAAACTACAACACAAAAAGTAAAACGTTATGGTAATAATATGAAAATAGATGATAAAAAATAAAATTACCCCTGATTCAAAATTAGAATCAGGGATAATTTTATTTTGTTTTATTTGTTTCTGCCCATCTTAACATTTTTATGTCTTTATATTTTTTTAACACTTCTTTATATTTATCATATTCTTCTTCCCATAAAGTATCTGGCACTTTATCAAAAGCAGTAAATATTTTTTCCGCTTCTGATAAATATATTACTTGCTCCTGAGGAGACATATTTTCATATTGTTGTGCAAATTTATATAATTTATCTAACATTTGGTTTGCATCAATAAAAGACCAAAAATCTTTTACATTCATCCCAAATAGTTTTATTTGTAAGATTGCATATGCTATCAATGCAAATATTATAAATATTAATACATATATTACCGTGAATATTGTCATTATCACACCTCTTTAATTTTTACATTTGTACTTGTTTATTATACCATATGCGACATTTTTTAGCAAATTTCTTTACAATAATAATAAAAAAAGTTATAAATTGCTTATTTTTACACATTTATAACTTTTCATTTTTTACATTCTAGCTCCCCTTCCGCCAAAGTCATCATTAAAGTCATCTGTCAAATCTTCTATATTTTCTTCTATGGTTTTATTTGGATTTTCTTCTATTTGTTTTTCTAAATATTCTCTTGCTTTTTCCGCATCTGGTTTACCATCCATATAAAATCCCCATTTAGTTGCCAATTCGTCAAAATCTATTTTATCTAAATGATCATGTGATTTTGTGTTAGGATCACCATCTATGTCTTCTCTTGTAATTTTGTCACAATCATTTTCATTATGCAATTTTGCTTCTTTAAGGTCTTCATCAACTGTATATTCACCATTAGCTTCATACTCTCCAATAACTCTTCTAGTTTCTGTATCTGTAGCGAATGTTGTATTGCTGTCTCTGATTTGAACTCCTAATGTTTCATTTCCTCCATGTTCTTCTTTTCCAACATTTACTTCTATTCTTCCCATTTCTTTATTATCAATTTGTATAACTTTATCTCCAATTTCATATTCACTTAAAATTTTGTCTTCTTCTACTTCACCGCTTTTATCAACTTGATATTTAGACTGTGTTGGATTTGTTCCAGCTGAATCTCTTTGTCTTAAACTTGGAATATATTTTTGTAACGGTACAATATTATTGTCCTTATCTATAACTCCTAATGAATATCTTGTTGAGTTTCCATATTCTTTGCCATTTTCATCTTTATATTGATTCATTTGATATGATTCAACTACAGCTATTTTTCTAGCTTCTGGTGGTAAATTTCCGCCCAACCATTGTTTTAAGTTTTTCATATCATTTGCTCTTTCATTTAAATCTATTTCTTGTTTTACATTTATATCTTTAGTTGTATATTGTCTATTATTTTCTCCATTTCCTTGATGTTCTTCAGAACTGCTCTTTCTATCATTATCGCTTTGATCTCTTTCCTTTTCTTTTCCTTTAAGTTCTACAACAGTAATTCCTTTTACGCGTTCTCTTTCTATCCCTTGTTCTTCCACATATTCCAATATTTTTTCATTTCTTTGTGCTTCTGCTTCAATTTGGCTTTTATCTATTGAGTTTATACCATCTTTAATCTGACTAGATAATTCATTTTCCAACGTATTCTGTAACATCAATATATTATCTTCCATTATTTTTGGATCGTATACACCTATTTTTGTATTATTAATATAATATTCATACATATTTCCTTTTTGTATAATATCAACTTTTACACGGTCACCATTCTTTAATTTAATATCCATATTTTCCTCCTATTTAAGATTTTTTGCTATTAAATCATATTCACTAACGTCTACTATTTCACATTTTTGTATAGTATTTATTAATTTATCTGATAAATTTTTATCATTCTTAATATATACTAATCCATCAATTTCAGGCACATCTTGCATCGTTCTTCCAATAAGATATTTACCATCAAAAGACATTTCTTCTATCATTACATCGTATTTTTTATTTATCTTTTTTTGTAATTTATTTTTAGAAATTTCTTGTTGTTTTTCCATAATTCTACGATATCTTGCTTTTTTAGTATTCCCATGAATTTGATTAGGCATTTTTTCTGCTGGAGTTCCATCCTCTTTTGAATACATAAATACACCTAGTTTATCAAACTTTGTTTTTTCTACAAACTGTTGTAATTCTTTAAAGTTTTCTTCAGTCTCTCCTGGAAATCCTACAATTAAACTTGTCCTTAATGTAACATTAGGTATTTTATTTTTTATCTTTTCTATTAATCTCTCAATATCTTCTTTACTTGTTCTTCTATTCATTTTCTTTAATATTGAATTAGATATATGTTGAATTGGTATATCAAAATATTTTGCTATTTTTTCATTTTTTGCTACAACATCAATTAGTTCATCTGTAATTCCTTCTGGATAAGAATACAAAAATCTAATCCATTTTATTTCTTCTATTTCACTTAATTCTTGTAATAATTCTGCTAGTTTACTTTCTCCATAAATATCTACACCATATTTAGTAGTATCTTGTGCAATAATTATTATTTCTTTAATTCCTTGTTTTGAAATCTTTTTTGCTTCTTCTATTATATCTTCTTTTTTTCTACTTACAAATGGACCTCTTATATATGGAATTGCGCAGTATGTGCATTTGTTACTGCATCCTTCACCTATTTTTAAATAAGCATAATTCTTGCCTGTTGTAATTGTTCTATCCATAAACTCTTCTTGTAAAAACATTGGCATTTTAGGAATTTCAGTTATTTTTTTCGAACTGTTAGTTTTAGACTTTTCTACTATATCTCTTTTTAATAAATCCTCTACTTTATCCCACAATTTGTCATACTCATCGATTTTTATAAATAGATCTACTTCTGGTAATGCTTTAACAAGATCATTATAATATCTTTGAACTAAACATCCCATTACAATTAAATATTTACATCTTTTCTTCTTATATTCTGCCATTTCTAATATTGTATTTATAGCCTCTTCTTTAGCAGATTCTATAAATCCACATGTATTTACTACTATAATATCAGCTTTTTCTTCATTGTTTACTATTGTATGATTTTTCTTTTTAAATATTCCAATTGTATTTTCCGTATCTATTAGGTTTTTGCTACATCCGAAGTGATATAAATCCTACATTCATTTTTTATTCCTTTCTATTAGTCCTTATGACTGCATATATGTTTTCTTGTTAATTCCATTAGATCTAATTTTGTAAATCCTTCTATTTGTGTTTTTGTTCTGTCTTTTTTTAACTCTTCTTCTAATATTTTTAGTATTTCATCTTTATTTTCTTGATATTTCATATCTATGTAATCAATAATAATAATTCCGCCTATATCTCTTAATCGCAACTGTTTTGCTATCTCTATTGTTGCTTCTTTATTTACTTTGAATACTGTTTGCTCTAGATTTTTAGTTCCTGTATATTTACCTGTATTTACATCTATTGCAGTTAATGCTTCAGTTTTATCAATTGTTATAAATCCTCCACATTTTAGCCATACTTTTCTATTTTCTATTTTTTCTATTTGTTTTTCAATTTCATATATATCCATAATATTTTGTTTGTTTTTTAATATTATTTCTATATTCTTATATTCTTCATTTTCCTCTTTTAATTTATTTATTCTTTTATATTCTTCATTTGTATTAACTATTACTTTTTGTATTTTTTTATCAGCCAAATCTATTAGTATTTTTTCTACTATATCTTCGCTTTTATATAACATTTTTGCTTTATTTAAGTTAGGATCAACACTTGTTTGTATTATGTTATTCCACTTATTCTGTATTCTTTTTACATCATTTACAATTTCTTCTCTTTTTCCCTGTGCTGATGTTCTTATTATAGCTCCATTTCCTTCTTCTAAGTTTTCTCTAACTAATTTTATTAATCTTTTTTGCTCTTCTTCATCTTCTATTTTTTGAGAAACTGTTATAATGTCTGTATTTGGCATCAATACTATGTATTTACTTGGTAAATTAATATGAGTTGATACTCTTGCTCCTTTTTTTTCATTACTGTCTTTTTTTACTTGAACTAATATTTTTTGTCCAGGTTTAATAACATCTGAAATCGTTATTGTATCATCATATTTTTCCTTTTTTTCGTCTATTTTAGGTAGTATATCTTTTAAGTGTATGAAGCTATTTTTTTCTGTTCCAATATTTACAAAAGCTGATTGCATTCCCTTTACTATATCTTTTACTATTCCTATGTATATATTTCCTTCTTTTCTTTGCATTGAGTCTTCTTCTTCATAATACTCTACTAATTTTTCATTTTCAACTAATGCTATTTTCTTTTTTTCTTTATTATTTTGTATAAATAATTCTGTCATATTCCTCTTTCCTTTTCTAATTAAATTTATTCATTGCCGTATTTACATCATTTTTTATAATTTCTATTAGTGCCTCTTTTGCAAGTGTTGTTGAAAGATCCAACTTTTCTTGTTCTTCTTTTGGTATGGCTCCTATTACATAATTTATTAAATCACTTTTATTTTGTGGTGAACCAATCCCTACTCTTACTCTAGCAAAATCCCCTGTGCCTAAGTGTTTAATTACAGATTTCATTCCGTTATGAGTTCCTGGTCCTCCTTTTTTTCTTATTTTTATAATTCCTACGTCTATATCTATATCATCATATATAAGAATTATGTCTTCAGTCTGTATTTTATAAAAGTCTACTATCTCTCTTATTGATTCTCCACTTAAATTCATATATGTTTGAGGCTTTAATAATATAACTTTTTTACCTTCTATTATCCCTGTTCCATATAGTCCTTTAAATTTCTTTTTATTTATTTCTATATTATATTGTTTTGCTAATTTATTTATTGTATCAAATCCCATGTTATGCCTAGTATTTGCATATTCTTCTTCTGGATTTCCTAAACCAACAATTAAATACATTATTATTCTCCTTTTATTTAACTATCTTGATACTTTGTATAAAATTACTGATATCTATTTTACCTTGTTTTCGGCTTTTTTTCAAGTATTTTTAATATTTAAGTTTGTATTTTTATATTATAATAATTTGTACAACAAAAAATTAAGAGAATTTAGAACTAATATCTAAATTCTCTTAATTGCCTTTTATTTATAAATTATTCTGCTGATTCTTCTGTTTCAGCTTCAGGAGCTTCATAAGCTTCTAATATAGCTTTTTGAATTTTTTCTCTAGTTTCAGCATTGATTGGATGAGCTATATCTCTGAATTCTCCGTTTGGAGTTTTTCTGCTAGGCATAGCTATAAATAATCCGTTTTGGCTTTCGATAACTTTAATATCGTGAACTGCGAATTCGTTATCGAATGTTACAGAAGCAACAGCTTTCATTCTGTTCTCTGAATTTACTTTTCTTAAACGTACATCTGTGATTTGCATTGTAGTGCACCGCCTTCCTTAAGTTTTAATTTTATTTTGTACATATTAGTTTAATCTTATGTACAATTATATTATTCTGCACAAAAAACTTTTTTCCTTCTTTTTTTTACAAAAAAATTTAATTTTATTAAATAATTTTCTAATTTAGAATGTAACATTTGATTTTCCTTATTTATATTATATATTATATTTTTCTATTTTATAATTCTACTATTATTTTTACTTATTTTATTATAATATTAATAACTTTATTTCTAAGTATTGAAATTTTTTTAATATAATTATATAATTTACATGTTATTTAAAGGAGAGTGTAAAAATGCCAAATATAGATAATATAAAAAAATATAAAAACATACATATGATCGGAATCGGCGGAGTTAGTATGAGTGGAATTGCCGCAATTCTTAAAAATTGGGGATTTACAGTTACTGGTTCTGATTGGGCAAAGTCAGAAACTACTGACAAACTAAATTCTATGGGAATCAAAGTTACAATTGGCCACAACTTAGAAGATGTTGAAAAAGCCGATATACTTGTTTATTCTGCCGCAATAAAAAAAGATGATCCAGAAATGATTAAAGCACATGAATTAAATATTCCAACAATTGAAAGAGCAGATTTTTTAGGTGAACTTACAAGATGTTATAATGACACTATTTGCATTTCTGGTACACATGGTAAAACTACTACTACATCTATGGTTTCTCTTTGTTTTGTTGAATCTTTAAAAGATCCAAGTATTCAAGTTGGTGCTTTTTTAAAACAACTTGATGGTAATTATAAAGTTGGTAATAGTGAACACTTTATTATTGAAGCATGCGAATATGTAGAAAGTTTTTTAAAATTTAGTCCTAAAGCAGAAATCATATTAAATATTGATAATGACCATTTGGACTATTTTAAAACTTTCGATAATATAAAAAATGCTTTTATTAAATATACAAAGCTTTTACCTTCTGATGGTTTACTTATCGTTAATGGCGATGATTCAAATTGTTTAGAATTACCTAAATACACTAATGCAAAAACAATAACTTATGGTATAACTAATAAAAACACAAACTTTTTTGCTGTTAATATCGTATTTGATAATGATGGTTTTGCTGAATTCGATGTATATCATAATGATGAATTTTATGACAGAATAAAATTATCTGTACCAGGAATGCATAATGTTTTAAATGCATTAGCATGTATTGCATTGTGTACAGAATATAATATAGATAAAAATGCTATAAAATCTGCATTATTAAAATTCACAGGAGCACATAGAAGATTTGAATTTAAAGGAAAAATTAATAATATAGCTAGTGTATATGATGATTATGGTCATCACCCTACTGAAATAATCGCAACAGCAAAATCTTTAATGAATAAAAAATATAATAAATCTTGGGTTGTATTCCAACCACATACTTATAGTAGAACAAAGAATTTGTTGGATGACTTTGCAAAAGCTTTACTAAATTTTGATAATATTATTGTTTTAGATATTTATGCAGCAAGAGAAACAAATTCTTATGGAATTACTTCTAAAGATTTAGTTGATAAAATAGTTTCTTTAGGAAAAGATGCTAAATATATTCCAGATTTTGATAATTGTGTTTCTTATATAAAAGATAATATTAATGAGAACGATATTGTTATGACTTTAGGTGCAGGAACTGTTACAGAAATAGGTCCTATGCTAGTTAACTAAAAAGAATGACAAAAGGTATAATCAGCCTTTTGTCATTCTTTTTAATTTTGTATTCTTAATATATAAGAATATATTAAAAGTGCCAAAAGTTATAATTTTTTTGGCACTTTTCCGACCAAGGGGCGCGTCCCCTTATGCCGTTTCTTTTCGACTATTTTCCGGAACTCTTCTTTTCTTTTTTATTGTTTTTTTATTTTCTTCTTTATTTTCGTTTATTATTATTTCTGGCGCTCCGTTTTCTAATACTGTCGCTTTTGTTATTATACATTTTTCAATATTAGGATTTGATGGTATTTCAAACATGATGTCTCTCATTATTTCTTCAATGATTGAACGCAAACCACGTGCTCCTGTTTTTCTTTCTATTGCTCTATTTACAATAGCTTCTAATGCTTCTTGTTCAAAAACAAGTTCTACATCATCTATTTCAAATAGTTTTTGATATTGTTTAATTAGTGAATTTTTAGGCTCTACTAATATTTTTACTAAAGCATCTTTATCAAGATCTTTTAGTGTTGCTACTATTGGTAATCTTCCTATAAATTCTGGTATTAGTCCAAATTTTAATAGATCTTGTGGTAATAGTTCTTGAAATACTTCATATCTTTCTATATCTTTCTTTCCTTTTACTTGAGATCCAAATCCAATTACTTTTTCTCCTGTTCTATCTTTTATAATATTTTCTAGACCTTCAAATGCTCCTCCACATATTATTAATATGTTTTCTGTATTAATTTGAATAAGTTCTTGGTTTGGATGTTTTCTTCCTCCTTGAGGTGGTACTGATGCAATAGTTCCTTCAATTATTTTTAATAGAGCTTGTTGTACACCTTCTCCACTTACATCTCTTGTAATAGATGGATTTTCAGATTTTCTAGTTATTTTATCTATTTCATCTATATAAATAATTCCTTTTTCTGCTTTTTGAATATCTCCATCAGCAGCTTGAATTAATTTTAGTAAAATGTTTTCAACATCTTCTCCAACATATCCTGCTTCTGTTAATGTCGTTGCATCAGCAATTGCAAAAGGCACATTTAGTATTCTTGCTAATGTTCTTGCAAGTAATGTTTTTCCACATCCTGTTGGACCTAATAATAAGATATTACTTTTTTGGATTTCTACTTCATCTTTTGTTGCACTTTCTTCATGTGCTATTCTTTTGTAATGATTATATACCGCAACTGATAAAGTTTTTTTAGCCTCATCTTGACCAATTACATAGTCATCTAAAACTTTTTTTATTTCCTTTGGATTAGGTATATCTTTTAAATCATTTAGTGTATATCCTGCTTTTTCATCATCATATAATTCTGCTTCAATAATACTTGTACAAAGTTCTACACATTCATCACATATATACACCCCTGGTCCTGCAACTATTTTTTTTACATTTTCTTGTGCTTTTCCACAAAAAGAACATCTTATACTTTTTGGTATTTCATTCTTTGCCATAAAACTCTCCTTTTTTTCAATATAAAACTTTTATATTATTTTCTTTTATCCATTATTCCATCTATTAGTCCATATTTTAAAGCTTCTTCTGCAGTCATATAGTTATCTCTTTCAGTGTCCTTTTGGATTGTTTCTATTGATTGACCTGTTCTATCACTTAAAAATTTGTTTAATTTTTCTCTTGTTTTTACTAAATGATCTGCATGTATCTTAACTTCTGTTGCTTGACCAGAAATTCCTCCACCACCGATTAATGGTTGATGTATTAATATTTCAGCATTTGGTGTAGCAAATCTTTTTCCTTTTTCTCCAGCTGCTAAAAGCGCTGCTCCCATACTTGCTGCCATTCCTATACATATTGTTGATACAGGACATTTTATATAATTCATTGTATCTATAATTCCCATTCCATCTGTAATAGATCCACCAGGTGAATTTATATATAAGTTTATATCTTTATCAGGATCTTCTGATTCTAAGAATAACATTTGAGCTATTACTAAACTTGATGTTGTTGGATTAACATCTTCTCCTAAAAATATTATTCTATCCTTTAATAATCTTGAAAATATATCGTATGATCTTTCTCCTTTACTTGTTTGTTCAACTACATATGGTACTAAACTGTTTCTTTCTAACATAACTTTCCTCCCTATTTATATAATTTTATAAGCTAAATCTTTTTTTATTATATAACAAATTGTTTGATAATGAAATAGCATTTACAAAAAAGTTGAGATATTTTTATAATTTATACCCCAACTTTTTTATATTTATTCCTATTATTTTATTTTAGCATTTTCTACTAAGAAATCTATGGCTTTTTCTGATTCAATTCCTTGTTTTATGTAATTTCTTACGTTTTCATTTTTCAAGAATTCTTTATCGTCTTCTTTTCCATAACTTTTAGCCATTTCTTTCATTTTTTCATCTACTTCTTTATCTGTTGCTTCTATTTTTTCTGCTTTGATAACCGCTTCTAAAGCTAATCTTGATTTTATTCCTTCTATAGCTTGAGGTTCATATTCTTTTCTCATTTCATCTTGTGTTTTACCCATCATTTGAAGATATTGATCTAATTTTAATCCTTGATATGCTAATCTTTGTTCAATATCTTTTAACATATTGTCAATTTCCATTTCAATCATTCCATTTGGAATATCTACTTTTACATTTTCACATACAGCTTTTATTACTGCATCTTGAGTTTCATATTTTGCTTTTTCATCATTTTGTTTTTGTTGTTTATTTTTAATGTCTTCTTTTAATTCTTTTAAAGTATCAAATTCACTTACGTCTTTTGCAAAGTCATCATCTAATTTTGGTAATTCTTTTTTCTTTATTTCATGAACTTTTACTTTAAATGTAGCATCTTTTCCAGCTAAATCTTTTGAGAAATATTCTTCTGGGAATTTTACATTTATATCTTTTTCTTCATCAATTTTCATTCCAATTACTTGGTCTTCAAATCCTGGAATAAATGTATTACTTCCTATTTCTAGATCATGATTTTCAGCTTTTCCACCTTCAAATGCTTTTCCATCTACAAAACCTTCAAAATCTATTGTTGCTATATCACCTTTTTCTACTGGTCTATCTTCAATAGATATTAATCTTGAATTATGTTCTTGCATATGTCCTAATTCATGTTCTATATCTTCATCTGATACATTATACTCTATTTTTTTAATTTCTATACCTTTATATTTTCCTAATTCTGCTTCTGGTTTTGTTTGCATAACTGCTGTAAATATTAGGTCTTTTCCTTTTTCTATTTGTGTTACATCTATATCTGGTCTACTTACTATATCTAATTTATTTTCTTTTATAGCTTCTTGTAATGCTACTTCTGCAACATCATTAAAAGCATCTTCATAGAAAATTTCTTTTCCATAATATTTTTCTACTATATTCATAGGTGCTTTACCTTTTCTAAATCCTGGTATATTAAAATATTTAGCACTTTGGAAATATACTTTCTTTATAGCTGCATCAAATTTTTCTGCCTCTACTGTTATTTCTAATTTAACTTCATTTGCATTTTTTGTTTTTTCTACTTTACAATTCATTATTTTTTCAATCCTTTCTTTAAAAACGTATAGCTTTTTTATTATACCACATTTTTCCTATTTTGCAAGGAATTTTTCATATTTTTAAAAAAATACTTGTTTTTTTTTTACTTTTATGATAAACTTATAAACAGTCAATTTATTTAATATATTTAGGAGGTGCAATTTAGATATGGCAAAATGTGAAGTTTGTGAAAAATCAATTAGTCATGGAAACAAACTTAGTATAACACGTTCTCATATAAGTAAAAGATCAACTCGTACTTGGAAACCAAACTTAAGAACTGTTAAAGCTATTATAAATGGAGAAACAAAAAGAATCCATGTATGTGCTAAATGTTTAAAAAATGGAAAAGTAAAAAGAGCATAGGCTCTTTTTTAGTTTATTTAATAAGAAAAAAATAAATGTAAGTATCTATTTTTACTTACATTTATTTTTTATATTTTTAAGTGTTTTAATATCTTTTTATTAAATATTTTATTATTGACAATAATTACTCATTACCTTTTAAACTACTTACCATATCAATTTTCTTTACTTTTCTAGATAAAAACTTAGAAACTATATAAGACACAATAAATGTTCCAACTATTGCATATATATAAGACATTGGTTTTATATTTGCATTAAAATCATATTTATCTGATACTGCTACTTTAAATATATAATCAACCATATAATATCCAAGTGGTAATCCTAAAATTATAGATATTATTGTAATCCAGTTATTTTGCTTAATATAAATTTTTCTTATATTTTTATTTTTAAAACCTAAAACTTTTAAAGTTGCAAATTGATATTGTTTTTCTGTAAATGATAATATTCCTAAATTATATATAATTACACTACCAAGAACTGCTGCAACAAATATTAAAAGTACTACCATTGTTTTCATTGTATTAATCATACTAAGCATTCCTGTTTCTAATGCATTTATGTCTTGTATTAAATCAACTCCATTGATTTCTTTTGTATTACTTAAATCATCATTAGTATAAACTGTATCTGCCTTATAAGTAATTCCTAATGATTCTAAATACTTTCTTGTCATTTTTACATTTTGATTTTGTGGATCTCTATCAAATCCAACAATCTCACTCTCATAATATTTGTCTTCTCCATAAATATGCCATGTGATTTTATCACCTATTTTATAATTCTTGTCTTTTGCTAATTTTTCTGTAACATATATACCATCATCTTTTAATTTTATATATTCTCTTTTCTTATTAGTATATCTCACATAGTCTTTAGAATCTGATACAAATATATTGTTTGCTTCTTTTGCATCACCATTTTTTATTTCTACTCCTAATGTTTGTGAAGTGGCATCTCCATATTTATTGATAATATTTTCATATTCTTCATTTGTATAGTTTTCTTTCAAGCTTAATTTGTAATCAAAATTATATAATTCTTTAAATTGCCAATTTATATAACTTTTCATTGTGTCTAGCATTCCAAATGCGCATACTAAAAGCATTGTACACCCTGTAATTCCTGCTATTCCCATAAATGTTCTCATTTTATTTCTTAATATATCTCTCAAATTCCATTTTGTAGAAAAACTTAAATTTTTCAAAACACCTTTTGTTGTAATATTTAAACTTTTTTGTTTTACTTTAGGCAATTCTGTTCTTAATGTGGCTGCTGGATTTTCTTTCAACTCTCCTCTACAAGTTAAATATGTAACTAAGCAAACTGCCATTACAACAATGGCTGCTACTAAAAAGCTACTATTAGATACAACAGCTGTTCCATTTGGCACTTGGAATACACTTAATTCCATATTTATAAATACATTTCCTATAAATAATGGTCCTGCAATCAATCCACAAATAGCTGCTAATAATGAAATCCAGAAACCATATCCAATATAATGAGTTGTTATTTTTCTCTTCTTGAATCCTAATGCTTTTAATGTCCCTATTTGTAATCTTTGTTTTTTTACAACTCTTCTCATTGTTGTAATAACAGATAGCATTGCAATAAATAAGAATAGACCTGAGAATACT
>CAKPRW010000014.1 GCA_934183045.1 uncultured Clostridia bacterium | reverse complement strand
ATAATAGGAATAATAAGAAGAGAAAAATATAATATACATTTTTCTAGTTTATCTATAGAATTCAGAATTTAGATTATTTAATTTATTTTTTGCATTAGTGTCTTTGGGATTAATTCTTAACACATTTTGTAATTGTTCTCTTATTTCAGGGTAATCATTTTCTTCAATAGCAATATTTATAAGTTGCTTTCTAATAGGGATACTATCTGGGAATAGATCTATTGCATCATATGCATAAATTTTAGCATCATCAATATTTCCTTCTTTATGTTCAAGATGAATTAATTGCCTATATGCATTGAATTTAGAAGGACTGTTTATTAGTTCCAATAGTAATTCTCTAGATTTTTCAATTTGACCACACTCAAAATAAGCAAACGCTAAGAGATTTTTGCTATTAAGAAGACTACTTTTTAATAATTCGTCTGAATTAATATTAGGCATTTGTGAAAGTTCATGAATTTTTTGTTTATATGTATCGATTAATCTCTTATAGATTTCTTTTTTATTTCCATCTTTAGTTTCATCTTTATTTGCATCAGAATTAGTATTTAATTGTTGTTGCAAATGTTCTAATTTTTCAATAGGAATATCAAATTCATGTGATATAATTTTAATATTAAACCCATGATTAATTAAATTTATTACTTGTTCTTGAGTTAGTTGTTGTTTCATAAAAAAATCTCCTAATATAATAATATTGAAATATATTATAACATTATATATTATAATATTCAATTTAATAGTAATAATAATTAATAATTTACTAAAATAACAATTTAAATTTTTTTTAAGTTATGATAAAATAAAAGAAAAAAGAAAAGGAAGATAAAATGAGTGATAATGTTAAATTAATAATTGGTTTGTTAATACCTTTCTTAGGCACTGTGCTAGGAGCTGGAATGGTATTATTCATGAAAAATAATATAAAAGATCAAATTCAAAAATTATTATTAGGATTTGCGTCAGGAGTAATGATTGCTGCTTCTGTATGGTCATTAATTATTCCATCGCTAGACATGGCAAAAGAACAAGGATTAGTAGAATGGTTACCTGCAACAATAGGCTTTTTGTTAGGAATTGTGTTTTTACTTATATTAGATAGTATAATACCACATATGCATTTAGACAAAGAAAAACCAGAGGGAATTAAAGCTAACTTAAAAAAGACTACAATGCTTGTTTTAGCAGTAACATTACACAATATACCAGAAGGTATGGCCGTGGGAGTGGTATTTGCAGGAGTAATGACAGGGAATATTGGTATGGAAATGGCATCAGCATTTGCTCTTGCAATAGGTATTGCTATTCAGAATTTCCCAGAAGGTGCAATTATATCAATGCCATTAAAAAGTGAAGGAATGAAAAAGTCAAAAGCATTTATATATGGAGCTTTATCAGGAATAGTAGAACCAATAGCTGCAATAATCACAATTATTTTAACAGGAATAGTAGTTCCATTATTACCATATTTATTATCATTTGCAGCTGGAGCAATGATTTATGTAGTTGTAGAAGAACTTATACCTGAATCTCAAGCGGGAGAACACTCAAATATAGGAACAGTAGGAGTAGCAATTGGATTTGTAATAATGATGATACTAGATGTGGCGCTAGGATAAAAGATATTCTTGAATCTACAAATAAAATTGATGCAATAAATGTTATATAAAATAACACCTAAACCTTAATTAGGTGTTATTTTTATCTCAAAGAGAAATAGTATTTTTTATGAATAAAGACATATTATTAATAATATCAAGACCTTTCTTTATTTGTTCTTCGGTATATTCTTCTAATAATAATTTAGTATTATTAATAATAGAATCATCAATACCATATAAAATATAATCAGCTGAATGATTACTGAGATCTCTTAACTTTTTTATACTTTTATAAACTAAGTTGCCTTTTCCTTCTTCAACCAATCCTAAAAACTGACCTGAAACTCCAATTTCTTTTGCAAGTTTAACTTTAGACATTTTCAACTCATTTTCTCGAATATATTTAATTCTTTTACCTCTCTCAATTTGCTCCAATTTTTCTTCACTACAAATATTATCGTATTTAATCATATAACAACATCTCCTTATATTTATTTTAAAGTAGAAAGATATAAAGTATATAGATAAATATTTTATACAAATATAGTATTTTATGAGGGGATATGGTATATTAATAATATACTGAAGAAAAGGAGGAAAAAGATGGATGCAAAACCTATGAAAATATTAATAATCGAGGATGACCCAAATGATTGTAAGGACTTTATTAATTGTGTCAAAAATAGAAAAGATGTTGAAATAGTAGCATTAACGGACTCAGACATAGAAGGTTTGAAATATGTAAAAACAAAACATCCAGAAGGAATTGTATTAGATCTAGAGTTAAATAATAGTATGGAAGGAAATATGGATTCATTTGATTTCTTATCAAATTTAAAGAAAATAAATCTAAATTATGAACCAATTATTATTGTAACAACACATGTAAATTCAAAAAGAACATATAGATTATTACATGAAAATGGTGTTGAATTAATTTTATATAAAGATCATCCAAGTTACTCATGTGATCAAGTACTAAATAAATTTCTTAGTTTAAGACAAATAACACCTACTAAAACGGTAGAAGCGCTAAAAGAGGAAATAAAAGAAAGTGAAGAAAAAATATCAGATTGTATATCTAAAGAATTAGAACTAATAGGTATATCGTCAAAAATGGTTGGGAGAAAATACATACATGATGCCATAACATATTTAATCCAGAATGAAAATAATGATACAAATGTTATACAATATCTGACTAAAATATATAAAAAATCAGAGAATACCATTACTAATGGAATTAAAAACGCAATACTTCATGCTTGGAGAGTTTCTCCGATTGAAGATTTGTTAGAAAATTATACTGCAAGAATTAACCCAGAAAGAGGAGTGCCTACTCCAATGGAGTTTATTTATTATTATAAAGATAAAGTAGAAAAAGAGATCTAGTATTTTTATTTAATACTAGATTTTCTTATTTTTTACTAAAATTTGTTGTTGCTATATACCATTTATTTATATTAGATAAATGGTATTTTTTTATTGATAAAGAATACTGTAAAAATGGAAAGGTGGTAGATAATATGTCATGGTATGATGCTTTATTAAATTGGATTAGTAGATGGATGTAATTATGAAAAGGAGCATATATTGCTATTAAATAAATGTTGAACTAAAAATAAAGGTGGTGGATGATATGTTAAAATGGTATGATGAATTCTTAAGATGGTACAGTCATTGGATTAGATAATAGTAAGTTTGAAAAGATAATCAATAAAAAGATTATCTTTTTTTATTGTATAAAAAGGTTCAACGATAGTAAAGCGAGGCTATATCAAAAAAATACTGAGTACAATACTATATTTCTTTATTTTTCGCCATTTTTCGCCAAGATTTTCTATTATTAGATACCACTTATTTGTAAGTAATAGATGGTATTTTTTTATTGACAGAAGATACTGAACGAAAAAGCAAAGGTGGTGATAATATGAGACAATGGTATGAAGCATTCTGGAAATGGGTAAGTCACTGGGCTGGTTAATAAGGGATTTAAAAGATAATCATAAGGGAGATTTCCCTAATATTGATTATCTTTTAATTTTTTTATATAATAAAAATGAGGTATAATATAAAATGGAATCTATAATGGAAATACAAGATATTAATTCAATAGTATATATTATAAAAATCATAGCTTTAAGTAATTTTACATTATATACATCATTGAAAGTTACTAATAATAAATCTAATTATAGAATGTTAATAGTAGGTACTATTATTGTTCTTATAAGTATAGTGTGTGGCTTGGTAAAATACTTATCTGGTTCATTGAGTTGTATATTATTGTTGATAATTTCATTATCTATAGTCCTATCAAATATTACCAAAAAAGATATAATATATTGTATTATAATTACAACAATATCATTAAGTATTAATTATATTATATTTCTATTTTCCATAGTTATAAATTTTCTACCAGCTATAATAATGAACAATAACAATGAATACATAAACCTAACATTAATAGTAATGCTATATATAATAGGAATATTGAGTTTATTCAGAATAAAAAAATTTAGAAAAGGTTTAATATTTTTACAAAAAAAATTACAAAACGAGTACTTTAATATATTAATATTAAATATAAGTATAATAATAATTTTTTTATACCTGATATTAGAAAATTATCAGATGGTTTATACAAGCAATATAGGTTTGAGTTTAATTGTTTTTAGTATATTAATGTTTATAACAATTCAAAAATCTCTACAATTATATTATAAACAGAAACTATTAATACAAAATTTTGAAGAAAATAATAAAGAAATTGAAAATAAAAATAAAGAGATAAAAGAATTAGAAAAAGAAAACTTAGATCTAGCAAAAAGAAATCATACTATATCACATAAGCAAAAAATGCTAGAACAAAAAGTAAGCGAATTAATGGAAAAGTGCGAAATGGCATCAGAATTAGGGATTAATTATGAAATGGATAATTTAAATAAAGAATTATCCAAAAAAAATATAATGATTGAATTAGACAAAACAGGTATAGAAGAAATAGATGATATGCTTAAATGCATGCAAGTAGAATGTATCAAAAATAAAATAGAATTAAATTTACAAATAAAAGGAAATATACATCAAATGACTAATAATTATGTATCAGTAGATGATTTACAAATATTAATAGCAGATCATGTTAAAAATGCAATCATAGCAATAAAACATTCTAATAATATTTATAAGAATATTTTAATAAGATTGGGAAATATTGATGGGGATTATGGGTTATATATTTATGATACAGGAATAGAATTTGAGAATGAAACATTAAAAAAATTAGGGAAAGAACCAAGTACAACACATGCAAAAGATGGAGGTTCTGGAATGGGTTTTATGAACACATTTGATACTTTAAATAAATATAATGCTAGTATGACAATAAAAGAAATAGGGAAACCTAGCTGCGATAATTATACAAAATTGATTATAGTAAAATTTGATAATAAAAATAATGTAAAAATAGTGTCATATAAATAGATTGAATAAAACGGATAATAGAGTTTTTCTATTATCCGTTTTTGTTTAAATCAAAAAAAGATATGATAGCAGATACAAAAATTATAACTACAAAAAATGTTAAAGTATATATAATCTTTTCTAACTGTTGATGTCTGGGTAATGAGAATAGATAGATTAAATTATTTATTAGCATATATTATTTCACCTCTTAGTATGTTTATGATAGTATTGACAATATTTTATAAAAATATAACAAAAAAATCAATACAATATATTGAAAACAATACAAAAAGTTTAAAAATAATATATAAAAATAATAATTTAACTATTTTTAATGAACAAAGCTATATTTTGAATAATGTTAATTCCTTCAATAATTTGTTCTTCTTCGTATTTTTCTAATAATAATTTAGTTTCACTAATAATTGAATCGTCTAAACCGTATAAAATATAATCAGCAGAATGACCACTTAAATTTCTTAATTTTTTAATGCTTTTATAAACTAAGTTACCTTTTCCTTCTTCAACAAGACCTAAAAATTGACCTGATACTCCAATTTCCTTTGCTAATTTAGTTTTAGGTAGCTTCAACTCATTTTCTCTAATATATTTAATTCTTTTACCTCTTTCAATTTGTTCAATCTTTTCTTGACTATAAATCTCATTATATTTACTCATAATGCAACATCTCCTTATACGTATTTTAAAATAAAAATAAATAATTAACATGGAAAAATAATTTGTAGAAATATGGTGTTTTATGGGAGAATATGGTATATTATGACGGAAAGAGAAGGAGGATAAAGATGGAAACTAAACCTATGAAATTATTAATAATAGAAGATGATAGAAATGATTGTAATGTTTTTATTAATTGCGTGAAAAACAGAAAAGACATAGAAATAGTGGCATTAACAGACTCGGATATAGAAGGCTTAAAATATACGAAAATAAAACATCCAGACGGAATAGTATTAGACCTAGAATTAAATAATAGTGCAAATGGGAATAGTGATTCATTCAAATTTTTATCAAGATTGAAAGAAATGCACTTGAATTATGAACCGATTATTATAGTAACCACACATATTAACTCTAAAAGGACATATGAAATGTTACACAAAGAAGGTGTAGACTTAATAATGTATAAAGAGCATCCAAGCTATTCATGTGAAAAAGTTTTAAATAATTTTATTAATTTAAGGCCAATAGATCAAAAAAGATCAATGAAAACAATGGAAGAAGAAATAAAAGACGAAAAAAATAAAATATCAAATTATATATCTAATGAATTAGAGTTAATAGGTATACCATCTAAGATGGTAGGAAGAAGATATTTGCATGATGCAATAAAATATTTGGTTGAAAATGAAAATAGTAATATAAATGTTATTCAATACTTAGTAAAGGTATATAAAAAATCAGATACTACCATAACTAATGGAATGAAAAATGCTATATTGCATGCATGGGGATCAATGCCTGTAGACGACTTATTTGAACGCTATAATGCTGTAATTAACCCTAAAAGAGGGGTACCCACTACTATGGAATTTGTTTATTATTACAGAGATAAAGTAAAAAATATGTTATAATTTTTTTCTTTTAATATATTAATAGGAAGGGAGAGATAATGGAATATATAAATAATATAAAAGATGTTACTATGATAGTGTATATTATAAAATTATTTACTATAAGTAATTTGTCATATTATACTTCTTTAAGAATAACTAACAACAGTAAAAAATTAAAATGTAAAATGTTAGAGGTGTTTATTAGTATATTATTTGTAAATATTATATGTACAATAGTAAAATATTTCTCAGGATCATTAAGTTGTATATTATTACTAATTATGTTGTTAGCAATTATAGTCTCTAAAATTCTTCATAAAGATATAGTATATAGCTTGATTGTTGTAGCAATATCGTTAGGAATTAATTATGTTATATTTCTGCTTTCTACATTTATCGTATTTTTTCCAGTCATAATTATGAATTTAAAAAATGAATATATTAATTTAATACTGATACTAATAGTATATATGATAGGTGTTTTTTTGTTTTTTAAAGTAAAGAGATTTAAAAAAGGTTTTATATTTTTACAAAACAGGCTAGAAGATGAATATTTTAATTTACTAATATTGAGTGTGAGTATAGTAATAATTTTTTTATTTATAATGTTAGAGAATTATCATGTAATTTATACTAGCAATATAGGAATAGGATTTATAATTTTTGGAATAATTATGTTTGCAACTATTCAAAAAGCTCTACAATTATATTATAAACAGAAACTTTTAGTACAAGCACTAAATGCAACTAAAAAAGAACTACAGGAAGAAAAACAACTAGTAAAAGAATTAGAAAACGAAATATTTAAAAGAAACAAGAAAGACCACTCAATATCTCATCAACAAAGAATCCTAAAACACAAAGTAAACAAATTAATGGAAAAAAGCGAAATAGCTTCAGAGATTACAATTATAGATAAAATAAATAAAATAGATAAAGAAATAGCAGACGAAAAAGCAGTTATTGAACTTGCTAAAACAGAAATAATAGAAATAGATGATGTCTTAGATTGTGAGCAAGCTGAATGTGAAAAAAATAAAATAGAATTTGAACTGCAATTAAATGAAAACATACATAAGATGGTTAACAATTATATATCTGCAGAAGATTTACAAATATTAATAGCAGATAATATAAAAAATGCCAGAATAGCAATACAACATAGTAACAATACTTATAAAAGTATTATGGTTAGATTAGGAAAAATAGATGGTTATTATAGTTTATATGTTTATGATTCAGGTGTTGAATTTGAAGAAGAAACGCTAGAAAAATTAGGAAAAGTACCAAGTACAACTCATAAAGATTCAGGAGGACTAGGACTAGGATTTATGAATATTTTTGATACATTAAATAAATATAAAGCAAGTATAACGATAAAAGAAATAGGAAAGCCAAGTATTACTAATTATACAAAAGCAATAATGATAAAATTTGATAATAAAAACGCATTCAATATTGATTCATATAGAAGATAATTAAGAATAAAAGAATTTAGATTAAAGAAAAATCTAGATTCTTTTATTTAATAAAAATAGTAATTATAGAAAACAAAGAAAAAATATAAAGTAGTAAATCAAAATATAGTAAAAATACAAAAACTATGATATAAAGTATAAAAGGTTATAAGGAGGAATTGTTATGTATAATAATATAAAGTTAACAGGAAATAATGGCATTAAGATAAGTGGAGAAAAAATAGTGTATATTGATCCATATGATTTAAAAACAGAAGAAAAAGATGCAGATTATATATTTTGTACACATTCACATTATGATCATTTTTCAAAAACAGATATAAATAAAATTCTAAAAGATTCAACTAAAATAATTACAGTTGAAAGTTCAAAAGAAGATGCTATAAATATAGTGGGCGAAGCTAATGTATTAATTGTCAAACCAAATGAAGAATACAGTATTGATAATATTAAATTTAAAACAACCTATGCTTATAATAAAAACAAAGAGTTTCATCCTAAATGTAATAATTGGGTAGGATTTCTAATTAATTTTGAAGGAGTTTGTTATTTTGTTGCAGGAGATACGGACAATATCCCAGAAATAAATAATCTTACTTGTGATGTTGCGTTTTTGCCTGTAGGAGGAAAATATACAATGGATTATAAAGAAGCGGCAACTCTTGCAAATACTTTAAATGCAAAACTTTTCATTCCTACACATTATGGTAGTGTTGCTGGTGATATTAAAGATGGAAATAGATTCAAAGAACTTATGAAAAATAAAGAAGTTAAAGTTTTATTATAAAATACTAAGAACGAAAGATAAATAAAAATCCACAATAAGTTATAGAATAGTGGAAAACTTTTAATAGAATGGAGCAAAATGATGACAAAAATATTATTTGTATGTTTAGGAAATATATGTAGATCACCAATGGCAGAGTATGTACTAAAAGATTTAGCTAATAAAAAAGGAATAGAAAATCAATTGTTAGTAGATTCTGCAGGTACTAGTAACGAAGAAGAAGGAAATGGAATACATTATGGGACTCAAAAAAAATTAAGAGAAAAAGGGATAAAATATGGAAATCACAAAGCAAGAAGAATGACAAAACAGGACTATAGTAAGTATGATTATATAATTGCAATGGAAGAGAATAATGTTAGAAATATATTAAGAATAGTAGGAAGTGATAAAGAATCTAAAGTATATAGATTGTTAGATTTTTCAAGTAATCCGAGAGATATAGCAGATCCATGGTACACAGGAAACTTTGATAAAACTTATGATGATATTTTAGAGGGATGTGAAGAGTTTTTAAAATTTATAATGAAATAAAACAGAGAATGCATATATTTTAATATATGCATTTTTCGTCTTATAAATAAATATATATTTTACTAGGAGGAGAAATTATGGAAAAAACAAAAATAATCCACCTAAGAGAAAAAACTGGAGAGACGAAAGAATTTAAATTAGAAAAATTAGCAAAAGCTCAAATAATAGTCACAATAATAAGTATTATATTAGGAACACTACTACATTTTCTATATGAATGGACCGGAGAAAATATAATAATAGCTAGTTTTAGTGCAGTTAATGAAAGTGTATGGGAACATTTGAAATTAGTATTTTTTCCAATGTTAATGGCAGGAATTATAGAATATTTCTTTGTTAACAAAATAGCTAATAATTATATTGAGGCTAAATGTATAGGGATTTTTTCAGCAATATGTTTTGTTGTAGTAACATTTTTTACTTATACAGGAATAGTTGGAACAAATTTTTTTATTTTAGACATTTTAATATTTATTATTAGTATAATCATAGGTGAGTATATTGCATATAAATTAATGAAAAGAAAAAATGAATCAAATCAAAAAACAAGGTTACTTTCAATTATAATATTAGGATTTTTACTAATATGCTTTGTGGTATGTACATATCTAACGCCTCGAGTAAATTTATTTAGAGATCCTGTAACAGGGAACTATGGAATCCAAAAAAATTAAAAAATAAAAAGACCTCTAATACTTAGAAATAGAGGTCTTAAATAATTGGAAACGTAAAAGTTTTAAAAATTATTAAAAAAACTATTGACAAATAATGGAAATAATATTATAATCCATAACAAGTTGATCAACTTATTATGAAAACTAATGAATTTTATTAATTAAATAGATTCATAATTATTAATTTTTAATAAATCAAATTTTTTAATAATTCACAAATAATTTATTCGAGATAGAAATCGTATTTATTCCAATTATTTAATAAATAAAAAATTTAATAATCTAAAACTGTTTGAATATTTGAGGCCATTATAGATTTCCCCATTATTATTTAAATATATAGTACAGTTATCCCTAAATTACTTTCTATAATAACAGTTAATTCCTTAAGTAATCCAAAAGTTAAAAAGTCAAAAAGTGAAAAAATAAAAACGTTAAACATCCTTATTTACATATATTTACTATAATGGCTTCAAATATTTAAACAGTTCTAGTAGAAGGGAAATTATGCTATCAATTGTTAAAAGCATAGCGTTGAATGGTTTAAATGGATACCAAATTTCAATTCAAGTAGATATTTCTAATGGAATGCCTTGTTTTGAAATTGTGGGATTGCCAGACACAAGTGTAAAAGAAGCAAAAGAAAGAGTAAAAACAGCTATAAAAAACTCTAACATAGAGTTTTTAAGTAGGAAAATAGTTGTAAATCTAGCACCTGCAAATACCAGGAAAGAAGGGTCATGTTTAGATTTACCAATTGCAGTAGGTGTTCTAATTGCAAGTGGTAATATAAAAAATATATATTTAAAAAACTTTTTGAAAGATACTATATTTATAGGAGAGCTTTCATTAGATGGAACAGTAGAGGAGGTTAATGGGATTTTGCCCATATGCATTGAGGCAAAAAAACAAGGAATAAAAAGAGTAATTTTATCATCTAAAAACGCAAAAGAAGCATCAATTATAGAAGGATTAGATGTTATAGCAGTCAATAAACTATATGAAGTTATAGAATATCTAAATGGGAATATAGAAATACCAAAAGAAAACAAATCAGATCTTTTTAGAAATATCAAAGTAAAACACGAATTTGATTTTTCTGATGTAAAAGGTCAAGAAAATGTTAAAAGAGCTTTAGAAATTGCAGCAGCAGGAGGGCATAATTGTATATTAATAGGAAGTCCACGGTTCTGGAAAAACAATGTTAGCAAGAAGACTGCCAAGTATTTTACCAGATATTCAATTTGAAGAATCATTAGAAGTTACAAAAATACATAGTGTTGCAGGATTATTATCAGCTCATAATCCAATGATATTAACAAGACCATTTAGAAGTCCACATTATACAATAACACCAGCATCATTAATTGGTGGAGGAAAAATACCTAAGCCTGGAGAAATCAGTTTAGCTCATTTCGGAGTGTTATTCTTAGATGAATTACCAGAATTCAAGAAAAATACATTAGAGTTATTGCGAGGACCATTAGAAGATAAAATAGTAACAATTAGCAGATTAAATATGGCAATTACATATCCATGTAATTTCATGTTTATTGCAAGTATGAATCCCTGCCCATGTGGATATTACAATAGTAAGGATAGAGAATGTAATTGCACACCATATCAAATAGCAAAATATATAAATAAAATAAGTGGACCATTATTAGATAGAATAGACATACAAGTTGAAGTACAGAGTGTAAAATATAAAAAACTTGAAAGCAACAATAACGTAGAAACATCCGAACAGATAAAAGAGAGAGTAAATAATGCCAGACAAATACAATTAAAAAGATATGAAAAATATAATATTTATTCAAATTCAGAATTAACATCTCAATTGATAGAAAAACACTGTAAACTAGACAATGAAAGTAAAAAAATTTTAGAATTAGCTTTTGACAAATTAGGTTTAAGTGCAAGAGCATATAGTAGAATTTTAAAAGTAGCTAGAACAATTGCAGATTTAGAAGATTCAGAAAACATAGAAGTAAATCATTTGGCAGAAGCCATTCAATATAGAAGTTTAGATAGAAAGTATTGGAGAGGATAGGAGGAAGTACAATAGAAGTAATCAGATTAGGAGAAAGCAAATATCCTAGAAAATTAATAAATATAAAAAATCCTCCGAAACAGTTATATCTTCAAGGAAACATAGATTTATTAAAAAGTAATATAATTGCAATTGTTGGTTCAAGAAATTGCAGTCAAAATGGTAGAAAACTAGCAGAAAAATTCACAAAGGAATTAGTAGAACAAGGAATAACTATTGCAAGTGGATTGGCAAGCGGAATTGATACAATTGCACATAAGGTAACATTAGATAACAATGGAAAAACAATTGCTGTTTTAGGTAATGGATTTAATCACATATTTCCAAAAGAAAATTTAAGTTTGTATAATAAAATTATAGAATCTGAAGGATTAATAATTAGTGAATATACACCAGATACAAAGGCTGAATCAAAAAATTTTGTTAATAGAAATAGAATAGTAAGTGGAATTTCTATTGGTATTTTAGTTGTCGAAGCAGCTTATTGTAGTGGAACTAGCATAACAGCAAGATATGCGATAGAACAGGAAAAAAAGGTATTTGTTTTACCACACGAAATTGACAATAAATATGGTGTTGGAACAAATCAATTAATTAGAAAAGGTTGTACTTTGATAACTTCTACAAAAGAAATTATAGATGAATTTAATTTCTTAAAGTATAGAGAAATTAGAAAAGAACCAATAAAAAAGGAAAATAAAAACTTAAGTAAAATAATAGGAAATGATATAAACGAAATAGAAAGTAAAAAATACCAAAAAGTATATGAACTAATAACGGAAAAGATAATTAGTATTGATGAAATATGTGAAAAAACTAAAATCAATTTAAAAGAAATTAATAATATATTGTTCTTGCTAGAAATAAAAGGAATTATAAGAAAAGTTGCAGGAGGTTATACGTGTATTTTAAACAAAGAATAGGAAAATTGGGAGAAGACATTGCATGTACGTATTTGGAAGATAATAAGTATAATATAATTGAAAGAAATTTTATTTGTAAACAAGGTGAAATTGATATTATTGCTAAAGATAAAGAAAAAGGAGAATTAGTTTTTGTAGAAGTAAAAACACGTTCTAATTTTAAATATGGTCAACCCTGTGAAGCTATAAATAATGAAAAAAGAAAACATATTTACAATAGTAGTAAATACTATCTTTATAAGAATGGTTTATTAAATACAGCTATAAGATTAGACGTAATAGAAGTTATTATAGAAAACGGAAAATGTAAAGTGAATCACATAGAAAAGGCATTTTTTAAATAAATTTGCTATTGCAATATAAAAATTATTCATATATAATATGTTCAAATCCTAAAAATATAATTATATTTTTAGTTGCCTTATATTGAAAAGAGGTAGTATTATGAAAAAATTTTTATCAAATTACAAGTCAACAATTATTTTACTTGTTGCTATTATTGTTGGCGCTATTGTAGGGATTATATTCCAAGAAAAAGCAACAATTTTAAGTCCACTAGGAGATTTATTCTTAAATTTATTATTGGTAATTATAGTACCATTAATCTTCTTAACAATCACAACTTCAATTGCAAAAATGAAACAGCCTAAAAGATTAGGCAAAATTATTATTAGTATTATAGGTGTATTTATTTTCACTTCCATTATTGCAGTATTAATAGGTTTTGCAAGTACATATTTTGTGAAATTAGTTGATACAAATGATGGAGAAAATATTAAAGCTTCTTTAGAAGAAGTGACAGAAGACACAGATAGTGAAGAGGAAGACATGACAATTGCAAAAAGAACTGTAAATTTATTAACAGTTAACGATTTTTCAAAGATATTGTCAAAAGACAATATTATTGCGTTGTTAGTATTTTCAATTATATGTGGTATAGCAACTAATATGTCTGGAAAAAAGGCTCAACCTTTTATAGATGTATTAGAAGCAGCAAATGAAGTTGTAAATAATGTTGTGAAAATCATCATGTATTATGCACCAATTGGACTAGGGTGCTATTTTGCTTCATTAATAGGTAGTTTTGGAGCATCTATTGCAGTAGGATATTTAAAAACATTTGTTATATATACAATCGTTGCAGTATTATTCTACTTTATAGTTTATACATTCTATGCTTTTATTGCTGGAGGAAGAAAAGGTATAAAAGTATTTTGGAAAAATGCATTACCTTCTACATTAACATCACTTGCAACATGTTCTAGTGCAGCTTCAATACCAGTAAATATAGAATGTACAAAGAAAATGGGAGTACCAGCAGATATTGCAGAAACAACCATACCTTTAGGAACAAGCTTTCATAAAGATGGTTCTATTATAGGTTCAGTATTTAAAATTATGTTTTTAGTATGCTTATTTGGAACAAGTTTAGGAACAACAAGTGAAGTACTAGGTGTATTAGGAGTAGCTTTACTTGCAAATCTTTTAATTACTGCTGTTCCAATTGGAGGTGGAACAATTTCAGAAATGCTTATTATTTCAATGATGGGATATCCAGTAGCAGCATTGCCAATATTAACAATAATTGCAACAATTATTGATCCACTTGCAACAATGCTAAACGTTGTGGGAGATACTGTTTCATCAATGATGGTTACAAGAGTTGTTGATGGAAAAGAATGGATAAATGAAGAAAAAGCAGAGGACGAAAATTGTAAAGAAAAAACAAAAATAGAAGTTTAAATATACGCTTTATATTGACTTATAATACAAACTAGAATATAATGTGAAAAAAATAAGGAGGATAATGTATGAACAGGAAGATGAGAAGACAACCAAAACATCCACTGTTACCATTCGAACAAGAATGTGGCACTGTCCATATTTCTAATAATCGGATGAAACCAAATACGGCTTCAAAGCAACACAAAAACAAAAAAAGACGTAAATAGTAAATGAACAATGGATAGAGAACCTCAAGACCACCCTGTTCTTATAAAAGGGTGGTCGTTTTTTATTATTTAGAAGCTAATAATTTCATTATAAATATCTATAGCAAAATTGTCAGTCATACCTGATATATAATATATAATAGCCTTATAAAAATCAGTTTCACTTTCTTTATTAAATAATATTTTATTTTTTACTTTTAATTCTTCTCTGTTATCAAAATCATAGTAAAGGCACAAAAATGAAGAAAAATTTTCGCTAAGTTTTGGATAAAATTTTGAAAGTTTTTTTACATTTTTAAGAGTATTGCTATAATCAAAAGTTGATTTTAATAAAGAGTAAATTTCATTTATTACAATTTCAAAATATCTATTAGAAGGCATTATTCTAGGACAAGCGTATATATTTTTATAATTAAATTTATTTATATCTTTTATTAATTCAAATGCCTTATCTGAAAAACATAGCCCATTTTCAGGAGAAGAATTTTCACATAAATCTGTTATTAAATAATTTATAATAATAGTATTATTTAGATTTTCATTATCAGAACTATAACCTAATAAATCATACAATTTATCTAGATGTTCATCTAATATCTTTAAGGTAATAGCATCCTCTAAATCACGACCTAAGTATGATATTTTATCTGATATTTTTACTACACATCCTTCCCATGTATATGATTCAAATTGACTAGGATAAGAATAGAGATCTAAATCGATAAACTCGTTTCTAGGCTTAATACATTGTTTGGTAACTTCACCACAATGTGATATAATACCATCCCTTACAGCGTAGGTAAGATTTAAATTTTGTTTGAATTTTTTGTCATCTTCTAATAATTCAATATGGTCGACAAATTCCAATCCGTTTCTTTCATGCCAAAAATTATATCCAAGATCTCTTTTTGAAATTTCAGACAATATTTTTTCACCAACATGTCCAAATGGACTGTGACCTATATCATGAGCTACAGCGATAGCTTTTGTAAGTTCAGTATTTAAACCAAGATATTTTGCTATTGTAAAACTTATTGACTCAACATGTGTAACATGTTCAATTCTTGTACAAATATGATCATCATTTGGAGAAAAGAATACTTGAGTTTTATGTTTTAGTCTCCTATAAGCATTAGAATGAATTATTCTCGTATAATCTCGTCCAAATTCACTTCTTATATCATTATTCCTTGAATAAATAGGTTTATTTCTTTTAATAAGATTATCCCATTTAGGATTATTTTCATTTGCTGCATAATCCTTAAAAATATCTTTCATAACAACCTCCTAATAAGTAGTATAATTTATATATAAGTTTACAATATAAAATATAAAAAGTCTATTATATATAAATTTTTTATATGGAATTTAGTTAATATTTTACAAAAATAAATTTTAGTTGAATCTAATAATTATATTGAATTACAAGAAATTAAATAGTATAATAAAAGGCGAAAGGAGAGTTTTAAAATGTTTAATTTAGTAAAAGATGAGTTTGATGAAAATTCTGATGACATTTTAGCTTCTATAAATAAAATGTTAGCACAAAAAAAGAAAGATGAAAAAAAAGAGGAAGAAAATAAAGAATAAATATATAAATAGGAGGAAAAGATGGGAAAATTATTTGTAATAGATGGAACTGACGGAAGTGGTAAACAAACACAATTTATGAAGTTGCAAGAGAGATTAACAAAAGAAGGAATAGAATATAAAACGGTAAGTTTTCCAAATTATGATAGTCCAAGTTCTTCACTAGTTAAAATGTATTTATCTGGGGAATTTGGTAAAAATGCAAAAGAAGTAAGCCCATATATTGCTTCAACATTTTATGCAGCAGATAGATATGCTACTTATCAAATAAATTACAAAAAATATTATGAAGATGGTGGAATATTATTAGCAGATAGATATACAACTGCTAATATGGTGCATCAAGCAGGAAAAATATCAGATAAAGATGAGAGAAAAAAATTTTTAGATTGGCTATGGGACTTCGAATTTAATTTGTATGGTTTGCCAATTCCAACAGAAGTATTTTTCTTAAATATGCCAGTTGAAAAATCAATTGAATTAATGAAGAATAGAGAAAATAAATTTACACATGATAGTAAAAAAGATATCCATGAAAGTGATACTAACCATTTAATTGATGCTTATAATGCAGCATGTGATATTTCAAAAGATTATAAATGGTACGAAATAAAATGTGTAAAAGATGATAAAATCAGAACAATTGAAGATATACATGAGCAAATATACAATGAAATAAAGAAACATATATAAATTTAAAATACAAAGATAAAAAGAGAAAAACAAAGAAAAAGTAAGAATTGTTAATAATTAGTAACCAATAAAGTTTAATAATGTTTAAATTGAAATAAATAAGAATAATAATTTATTGGAATATTTAACCAAACTAGTGTATAATATATATCGATGGTGCATTATTCTAGTCGTACAAACTTTACGAGGGTGGGGCTAAAAATCCACTAAAGGGCACATCGTTGAAGTTTCTTGGGTATGCGCGAAATGCCAGTTTTGTGTGTTCCTAGGGAGTAAAGAATTTAGGGTATTGTGTAATGGCATACATAAGACTCCCTATTTTCGTTGAGGCTTATAACAATTTAGTTTTAAGTGAAACCTATGCTGAGTGCCAAGACACAAAATGCATAGAGTAGCCTGTCTTGAGTGAAGGTATTGGGATTAGTTTTAACATAAATAAAATATAATTAAGGCCAAATTTATTTTATTTTATAAACTATGAAATTGCATTTGCAAAAGAGACTAGTAAAGACAAATTGTATGTTAAGGAAAACTTCTAGAATGTTTGCTAATCAATAGCATAGAAGTCTAGGGATTAAGGTACAGATTTAAGTGGCGATCTGGTGTCTACACTATACATAGTAGATATTTTCCTTAAACGGAAACGGCTCTAATAGCAATGTTAAGCGGAAAATAGAGAAATTCGACCAGACCTAAACTGTAAAATTTACTTAGACTTTGACCATCTAAACTAAAAAATAAAATTAGGCAGATTTTCATCTGCCTAAAATCGTATAAGAAATAATAATTATGAATTATAAGTATTAAAGATTAAAAATCAAAATTATAATGAAAAAGGAGAAAAAATGAACAACAAACAAGAAGATAAAGAAAGAATAAAAGAACACTCGGATATAAAGTGGTTTATACAAATATTTATTACAACCTTTATATTATCTATAATATTTTCATATATTTCAGCAAATGGAGTATCTAATTTAAGTTTATTACCGGCTATACTAATTTTAATATTTGTAATAGCCATGGGAATATTTTTTGATATTATAGGTGTTGCTGTTACAGTTGCAAATGAACATGAATTTCATGCGAAGGCTACAAAAAAAGTAAAAGGATCAAGAGACTCTATAAAATTAATAAGAAATGCACCAAAAGTAGCGAATATATGTGCAGATGTTATAGGAGATATATGTGGAGTTTTAAGTGGTGCAATAAGTGCTTTAATTTCTGTAAAAATAACAGAAAAATTTGGAATTAATTTTAATATACAATTCGTTTTAAGTGCAACAGTTGCAGCGCTAACAGTAGGAGGAAAAGCATTAGGAAAAACAATAGCGAATAACAATTCAACACAAATAGTACATACAGTTGGAATAATACTTAATAAATTTACTAAAAAGAAATAGAGGTGAATTTTATGAAAGCACTAATAACAGGAGCTTCATCAGGAATAGGAAGAGACATAGCAAGAACTTTAAGTAAAAAAGGTTATGACCTAGTGTTAGTATCTCGTGATAAAGAAAAATTAGAAAAAGTAAAAAATGAATTAGAAAAAAATAAAATAAATATAGAAATAGTAGCAACAGATTTATCAATTGAAGAAAACTGTAAAGAGTTACACCAAAAAATAAGAGATATAGACTTATTAGTAAATAATGCAGGATTTGGAGACTGTGGCAATTTTACAAAAACAAGTTTAGAAAAAGAAATAAAAATGATCCAAACAAACATAATTGCATATCACATCTTGACAAAACTATATTTAATAGACATGAAAGAGAAAAACAAAGGAAAAATACTAAATGTAGCTTCAATTGCAGGATTCATGCCAGGACCATTAATGGCAACATATTATGCAACAAAAGCATACGTTGTAAGATTATCTGAGAGTATTAGAGAAGAACTGAAAAAAGAAAAATCAAAAGTTCAAATAAGCATATTATGTCCAGGGCCAGTAAATACAAACTTTAACAAAGTAGCAAACGTAAAATTCCATATGAGAGAAGCAAACAGTCAAGAAGTTGCAGATTATGCAATAAAAAAACTAGAAAAAGGAAAATTTTATATAATACCAGGAATAGATGTAAAAATGGCAAAAATAGGAGCTAAAATTTCACCTGCAACACTAACAAGCAAAATTACTTACAAAATCCAAAAAAGAAAGATCGAAAGGGATTAGGGGGATTAGGGGACGTTCCTTACAAATCCCTATTAGAGGGATAGAGGGACAATCCTTATAAATAAAATATTGACAAAGATATAAAATAATGTTATTATAAAAAAACTAAGAGTATACCTAGCGTAAGCGAGCGGTATAGAATAACAATAGTTATTTACACTGAAAAGTAGGGTGACCTTACTTGAGGAGTCTTAATCATGATTTCTTAAGTAAGGCTTTTTTTAATACAAAAGAAGATAGAAATCAAAACTAAAAATATAATAAAATAAGGAAGTGAAGTATATGGAATATTTTAAAAAACTAGAGGGAGATAATATTTATTTATCTCCGAAAAATGCCGAAGATTTTATTCAGTATACAAAATGGATGAATGATTTTAAAACAACAGATTACATAGGAAGAAGTAACCAAGTAATTACAATTGATGCAGAAAAAAACTACCTAAATGATAGGATTAATGAAGAGGCAAGTTTTGGAATTATAGAAAAACAAAATAATAAACTAATAGGATCTATAGATCTATGTGAGATAAACCATTTAAAAAGAAAAGCGACATTAGGAATTTTTATAGGAGATAATGAATATAGAGGTAAAGGATATGGAACAGAAGCAATAAGACTAATTTTAGACTATGGATTTAATTACTTGAATTTAAATAATATAAAATTAGACGTAATGGAATTTAATGAAAGAGCACAAAAATGTTATAAAAAATGTGGATTTAAAGAATATGGGAGAAGAAGAAAATGCGAATTTATTAATGGTAAATACTATGATGTTATAAGCATGGATATTTTATCAGAAGAATTTACAGAAAGTTATATAAGAAATAAAGAAATATAAAATAACTAATTGACATACACGAAAATATGTTCTATAATAAAAACGGTGATATTATGTATAGACAAATATTACATATAGATGTAAATAACGCATTTTTAAGTTGGACTGCTGTAGACATGTTAAGTAAAGGAGCTAATATTGATATAAGAGATATTCCAGCAATTATTGGTGGAGATGAAACTAAAAGATCTGGAATAGTTTTAGCTAAAAGCATGAAAGCTAAAGAATGTGGAGTAAAAACAGCGGATACAATTTATCAAGCAAAAATGAAATGTCCTAATATAAAAATATATTCTTCAGATTTCAAAATTTATAGAAAATATTCTGATATGTTATACAATTTATTATTGCAATATACGGACAAAATTGAAAGATTTAGTATAGATGAATGTTTTTTAGATATGACATCATATTTAATGAATTCTACCTTGTTAGAAAAAGCTAACGAAATAAGTGCAAGAGTAAAGCAAAAATTAGGATTTACAGTTAATATAGGTGTAGCTCATAATAAACTTTTGGCAAAAATGGCCTCAGATTTCACTAAGCCAGATAGAATTCATACTTTATTTAAAGAAGAAATTCCAACTAAAATGTGGGTGTTACCTATATCAGAACTTTTTATGTTAGGCAAAAAAACGGTTCCAAAACTTAACAACATGCAAATTAAAACAATAGGAGACTTAGCCAAAGCTGACAAAAAAATACTAAGTAAGAAATTTGGAAAACATGGAATCCAAATGTGGGAATATGCAAATGGAATAGATAATTCCGAAGTTAATTATAAAAAAGAAAAACCTAAAGGTGTAGGAAACTCTATAACTTTAGCACAAAATATTACCAATATAGATAAAATAGAAGAAATAATATTGGCTCTAACAGAGCAAGTGACATATAGACTGAGAAAATATGATTTATTAGCAAATACAGTTAGCGTGCAGTTAAGGACTGATGATTTCAAAGACAAAACACATCAAGGTAAACTAATATGTCCTACATCTTCAACTAAAGAAATATATATGAGAGCCAAAGAATTAGTTGAAGAAATGTATTTATCAACTGTTCCCATAAGATTGATAGGTCTTAGAGTAGATAATTTAGAAGAAAAGGAAAATGCACAACTATCATTATTTAATAATAATGAAGCAAACAAACAAGAAAAGTTAGATACTGCAATAGATAAAATAAAAGAGAAATATGGCTATCATTCAATAACAAGAGCAGGAAAGTTAGAAACAGATAAATTATTAAAGTTAAAAGATATAAAAGGATAATAGTGTAAGAAAAATGAACGAAATAGAATATAATGACAAAACAATACCGTATAAAATAATAAAGTCAAATATAAAAAATATGTATATACATGTAAAAGATGGAATAGTAACAGTTAAAGCGCCCAAAAAATTAAAGGACAAGTATATTATAGAATTCGTACATAAAAAATCAAAATGGATCTATGAAAGTGTAGAAAAATCAAAAAATAATAAAGATAAACATGTTGAAATAAAACAAAAAGAAGTAGAAAGATTAGAGAAAATTATTCAAGAAAGTGTTAATGAATATACTACTTTATTAGGAATATATCCTAACAAAGTAAGAATAAGAGATATAAAATATGCATGGGGAAGTTGCTCAAGCAAAAGAAATATTACAATAAATAAGCAATTGGCATTAAAAACAGAAGGCGAAATAAGGTATGTGGTCTTACATGAAATATGCCATTTAAAATACATGAATCATTCAAAAGCATTTTGGAATTTAGTAGAACAAATTATGCCGAACTATAAAGCTTATAAAAAACAATTAAAAAATTAATAAAAAAAAGAAGATCGAAAAATGTAGAAATAGAAGTAAAAAAAATCAAAATAAAAGGCGAAAAAAACAGGATAACAAGAAATTTTATAATCATATGTAGTAAAATGTAAAAAAATAAAAGATAATGCTGAAAAATGCGATGGAAAATTCTTGAAAACCTCTTCAAATCAGTGTATTATAAAAAAGTTCCATACAAAAGAGGAGGGATTTAAGTGAAAACTTTTTTCGGAAGTACATTTATCAATAGTGAGAAATTAAGAGAAGAAAATAAAAATTATCCGATTAAATTAGAATACTACAAAGTTATAAATGAAGATGAACTAAACAAAAATAAAGCAACAAAATTTGGAATAAATATAATAAAAACAGAATATATGAACAATAATACAAAAGTTGAGGAAAAAGCGATAAAATATTTATCAAATGACGAACAAAAAATAAATGAAATCTTAGATATGTTAAAGCAAAATGAGGTTACACCTATATGCTTACAAGATATTATAATGGATCTTTCAAAACAAATATTATTTTTATAAGTAATGTATTTTAATAAAAACTTGCAAATTAAAGATATTTATTCTAAAATACTATAAGTACAAAAAGTAAGTATTAAATAAAGTAATCTTTTTAGGAGGAGCTCATGGCTGATAAATTAATTATAGTAGAATCACCAGCAAAAGCAAATACAATAAAAAAATTTTTAGGAGGCAGTACAAAAGTAGTTGCTTCTATGGGACATATTAGAGATTTACCAAAATCAAAACTAGGAGTAGATGTAGAAAACGATTTTGAGCCACAATATATTAACA
>CAKPRW010000013.1 GCA_934183045.1 uncultured Clostridia bacterium | reverse complement strand
ACCAGCAAATATGATTGAAACAAAATTTAATATGTCATTTATATCAAATGACAATAAAAAAGAACAAATATCTATTGGTACTAGATAAATGTTCAAAAGAATATATTTCAAAACATTTTCTTAAACTTACACAGAAAATTAAAAAGTGTTAGGAAAATCTGCTTTTTTATAAATTAAAACCTCAAGCATATCTTACGAACTGCTTGAGGTTCTAATGGTGCAGATGGCCGGAATCGAACCGGCACGGTTTATTCAACCGCAGGATTTTAAGTCCTGTGCGTCTACCAGTTCCGCCACATCTGCATAAATATTAAACTGGTTTATCTTAACGACAATTAGTATTATAATATGTTGTTTTTAATTTGTCAACATTTTTTTGAAAATAATTTAATAGAATTTAAAAAACTAATTAAATATAATAAAAAAAGGCAAATATTTGCCTTCTTTAAGCTTTCTTATATGTATCAATATTATATTCTTGCAATTTTACTAATTCATTTGCCATTGATTTAAGTATAGATTTATTATAATCATTTAATTTCAAATAGTTTCTTAAAAATTTATCATCTATAACGTCATGAAAATTAGAAGATGTTTCAGTTATTGAATCTTCAAATAGAAAGTCAGGAGTAATATTTAGTATTTTACAAATATTTGTAATAGTTGTAGCACTGCCAAATGCAATACCACGTTCTAATTGACTTATATACCTAGTAGATAGAGAAGTCTTTTCTGCTAATTGTTCTTGAGTAAAACTAGCTTTAGCTCTTGCAAGCTTAATTTTTTTGCCAATATTTTTTCTTAAATATTTTTCATGATCATTCATATTATACCTCCACATATAATTTGATAAAAGTATACCAACAAGATGTTTAAAAAAACACGAACAAAAAGTGCTATAAACATGAACGAACAGTTCTACAAAAAACAGATATACATATAAATAAGGAGATAAAAAAATAAAGGGTAGAAAATGTTGACAAAAGAATATTTATGTGATAAAATTAAAAACTGTAATCCGCTTAGTCAAGGTTCGAAAAAATTAATTAAGTTTAATTACCTAGGTTTAAGGATTAGCGAGTATACAAATAAGGGAGGTGCATTTTAAATGTACGCAATAATCGAAAGCTGTGGAAGACAATACAAAGTAGCAGAAGGAGATGTTGTATTTTTTGAAAAATTAGATGCTGAGGAAGGTAAAAAAGTAACATTTGATAATGTTGTATTAGTATCTGAAGAAGGAAAAGTACAAGTAGGAAATCCTTATGTTAAAGGTGTAAAAGTAGAAGGAAAAGTAGTTTCACATGGTAAAGGTAAAAAAATCATTGTTTTCAAAATGAAAGCTAAAAAGAATTATAGAAGAAAACAAGGACATAGACAACCATATACTAAAGTAGAAATTACATCAATAAAAACAGCTGCTAAAAAAGCAGAAACAGCAAAAAAGACTACAACAACAAAAAAAGCAGAGACAGCAAAAGAAACTACAACTAAAAAAACAACAAAAAAAGCTACTGAAAAAGTAGAAGCTTAATATTAAGTTAGATTTTTATAGAAGGATATAAATATAACGAACCGAAAGGAGTGAGAAAACATGGCTCATAAAAAAGGTCAAGGTAATGTCAAGAACGGTAGAGACAGTGAGTCTAAGAGACTTGGTGTAAAAAGAGCTGATGGACAATTTGTTTTAGCAGGAAATATCCTAATAAGACAAAGAGGAACAAAAGTACATCCTGGTATTAATGTTGGAAAAGGTAGTGATGATACACTATATGCATTAGTAGATGGAACAGTAAAATTTGAAAGAAAAGGTAGAGACAAAAAACAAGTAAGTGTTTACCCAGTAGAACAATAATGAAGGAGAATACTAGAAATAGTATTCTTTTTTTGTAAAAATATTTACAAAAGTTTAACAATATATTATAATGGATGAAATATAAATCATATAAAAAGTATTGGAAGGAGAAAAAATGGCAAAAATATTAGAAGATATATCAAGAACATTTAATGAATTTTTATTATTACCAAATTTAACAGATGAAAGATGCATACCAAGCCAAGTTTCTTTAAGAACACCGCTTGTAAAATATAAAAATGGAGAAGAAGCAAAATATTATGCAAATGTACCTATGATCTCAGCAATAATGCAATCAGTATCAGGTGAAGAAATGGGAATTGCATTAGCTAGAGAAGGTGGAGTTGCATTTATTTATGGATCTCAATCAATAGAATCACAAGCTGAAATGGTTCGTCATGTTAAAAAACATAAGGCAGGATTTGTTGTAAGTGATTCAAATGTAAAGTCAGGAACACCATTAAAAGAGGTAATTGAACTAGTAAAAGAAACAGGACATTCAACAGTTATAATTACAGATGATGGTACAGCAAAAGGAAAATTTATAGGACTTGTTACAGATAAAGATTATAGAATTACAAGAGATGATCTTAATAGTCCAATAGATAATTTTATGACTCCAAAAGATAGAGTTGTATGGGCAGAAGAAGGAATATCTTTATCAGAGGCAAATGATATTATATGGGAAAACAAAAAAGCATGTTTACCAATATTATCAAAAGAAGGAAATTTAAAATATTTAGTATTCAGAAAAGATTATGAAGAAAGAAAAAATAATCCAAATTCTTTATTAGATGAAAATAAAAGATACATTGTGGGAGCAGGAATAAATACAAGAGATTATGAAGAAAGAATACCAGCATTAGTAGATGCAGGAGTAGATATGGTATGTATGGATTCTTCAGATGGATATTCAGTATGGCAAAAAAATACAATAGACTTTGTAAGAGAAAAATATGGAGATAGTGTAAAAATTGGTGCTGGAAATGTAGTTGATAAAGAAGGATTTAGATATTTAGCAGAAGCAGGAGCAGATTTTATAAAAGTTGGAGTAGGTGGAGGATCAATTTGTATTACTCGTGAAACAAAAGGAATTGGTCGTGGACAAGCATCTGCTTTAATAGATGTTGTTGCTGCTCGTGATGAATATTTTGAAGAAACAGGTATATATATTCCTGTATGTTCAGACGGAGGAATTGTTCATGATCATCATATTACAATTGCATTAGCTTTAGGTGCAGACTATGTAATGATGGGAAGATATTTTGCAAGATTTGATGAAAGTCCAACAAGAATTGTAAGAAAAGGAAATGGATACGTAAAAGAATATTGGGGTGAAGGATCAAACAGAGCAAGAAATTGGCAAAGATATGATATGGGAGGAGATAAAAAACTTTCTTTTGAAGAAGGAGTAGATTCTTATATTCCATATGCAGGAAAATTAAAAGATAATTTAGCAGTAACTGTAGCTAAAATAAAATCAACAATGTGTAACTGTGGAAGTATAACAATTCCAGAACTACACGAAAAAGCAAGATTAACATTAGTTTCTGATGTAAGTATATCAGAAGGAAGTGCACATGATGTTATATTAAAAGAAATAGATAGTCAATATCAATAAAATTATAGACGATGGTTTAAGATGAAAAATAAAATCATCGTCTATTTTACAATTATAATAAAGAGGAATAATTTATGAAAGAAAAAATCGATATATTATTAACTACATATAATACTGAAATAGATTTTTTAAAAAAACAAATTAATAGTATATTAAATCAGACTTATAAAAATATACATTTACTGATAAGTGATGATAATTCTAAAAATAAAGAAATAATAAAACTTTTAGAAGAATACAAAGAAAATGATGATAGAATAACATTATATTTACAAAAGGAAAATCTTGGATATAACAAAAATTTTGAATTTTTATTAAAGAAATCACAAGCAAATTATATTGCATTTTCTGATCATGATGATATATGGCATCATGATAAAATAGAAAAATGTTTTAAAAAATTAGTTGAAGAAAATGTAGATTTAGTTTATTGTAATTCTACTCAAATAGATGAAAATGATCAAATACTTCATACTAGTTATTTTAAATATAAAAATGTACCTTTAATAAATACAAAAAGTAATCTAGCACTATCAAGATGTATTGGAATAGGATGTTCACAACTAATAACCAAAAAAGTTAGGGATAGAATGATTCCATTCAGGGAAGAAGTAATGGCACATGATTGGCTTGCATCATTTATAGCAAACGAAAATAAAGGAATGACATACATCGAAGAACCATTATTTGATTATAGATTGCATACCAATAATGTATTTGGTGGAAGAAGTTTAAATCAGAATCTTTCTATTTGGAAAAAAGAAAATGGTTCAAATTATAAATCTTATTTAAAATATAGAGAAGAAAAAGTTATTGATAAAGCATATTTAGATGGTGCAATAATGTGCGAAGAATATTGCGAAGATGCGAAAGATAATGAATTTTTAAATAAATTAATAGCGTATTACAAAGGTTTAAAAAAATCAAAATATATAAATTTTCATATTATAAAGTACTTTAAATTTTTAACGGGAAAAAATTTAGGAAAAAAAATGATTAAAGAAATTATGATATTTCATTTCCCTATTTTAGGGTATATGATATTTAAAAAAGTATAAGGAAAGATTAAAGTTTTTTAAGTAAGAATTAATTAGAAATGGAAAAGTCTTCATATAATATTTATAAATTATAAGAAGACTTTTATTTTTATTCATATAAATCTTTAATAGATATATCTTTCTCTTCAAAATTATCAATAAAACCAACTTTAGCAGTTTGGTTATTTATACTTTGTATCCATACACACCTGTTCTTATAAAAAATATCACACTTTTCATCATTATTTAAAATATGGTTAATTCTATCTAATTCCATAAAAAACCTCCTTTGTATACTTATTTTAAGTATATCCACATACACTTCAAAATATGCCAATAATACTAATAAAATAATAATATTAATGCCAAATAAAAAATAAATTTTATCTAGTCAAAGGTTTCAAATAATGTGAAAAAATACTTGAAAAATAGTAGCAACTAGTTTGCAATAAAATAGAGAACAAAAGATAAGTGTACAATTAAATTGTTACACAACACTAATACGCAAAATATATAAAATTTGTACTAAAATAATGAAGAGTTTAACAAAATGGGAAAAAAGATTGAATATGGAGAAATTGTTAAACAAGATGACAAAAGTTATTTTTATGTAACAATAGATGGAGAATCGTACAAAGTAACAGCATATGGAACTGAATATGTGGGAATAAAAAGCGATGATGAAATAGAATTAGAACCATCAGAAATAGCAATAACACAAGATCCATTAGATTGGACTAAATCAAGTGTAAAAATAACAATAAAAGTTGAAACTAGCAAGATACAAGATTATGAAATACAATATAAAACTTTAAGTGATTCTGATTGGGAAAATTATAGTGGAACTTTTAGTGTAGAAAAGAATTGTACGATAAAAGTTAGATTAAAAGGAATAAACGCTGATTCATCAGAAATAACAAAAAAAGTAGAAAATATAGATAAGTTAGCACCAAGAAGCTTTACACCAAAAATATCAACAACAACCAATACTGTAACAGTGACAGCAAATACAACAGATCAAGCAGCAACAGCAGATTATGGAAATAGTGGAATAGCCGGATATAGATTTAGCAAAGATAATGGAGCTACATGGACAGCATATCAATCAAGTGGAACATACACATATAATGGATTAACACAAAATACTAATTATACTATAAAGGTAGAGGCAAAAGATAATACTGGAAATACAACACAGGCAAGTGCAAGTGAAGCAACAGGCGAAGTACCATCAAATATAACAGTTAGTTATAGCACAACAGAATGGACAAATGGTAATGTAACAGTAACAGCAAAAGCAAATACAACTGGATATACATTACAATATAACAATGGAACAACATGGGTAACATATCCAGAAGCAGGAGTTACATTGACAAAAAACGGAAGTGTGGATTTTAGGTTATTTGATGGAACAAATGGTGGAAATAACGTAACAGGAACAGTAGGGAATATAGATAAATTAGCACCAAATAATTTTACACCAACAGCAACATCGACAACAAACAGTATTACAGTAACAGCAAGTACAACTGATCAGGCAAAAACAACGGACAATGGAAGTAGCGGAATATTAGGATATAGATTTAGTAAAGATAACGGAAGTACATGGACAGCGTACCAAGCAAGTGGAACATATACATATAACGGATTGACCCAAAAACAAAGCTATACAATAAAAGTAGAAGCCAAAGATAATGCTGGAAACACAACGCAAGCAAGTGTAACAAAAACAACAGGAACAGTACCATCATTAGCGACTACAGATGTAACATTTACTTATACACCAAGTACAGAAACAAATAGTAATGTTAAAACAGTAGTAAAATCAAATAAAGATACAACAGGATATACATTACAATATAAAACATCAAAAACAGGAAAGAGTGGAGAAATATCAAGTTGGACAACATATCCAAGTGCTGGAGTAACATTAACAAGAAATCAAGATATATATGTTAGAATAGCAGATAGTACTGGACAGGCATCAGGAACTTATGCAACAGGAACAATAGCAAATATAGATAAATTAGCACCGAATAGTTTTACACCAAATTTTATTACTGGTAGTTATAATATGTTGGTTATACAAGGTAGTACAACAGATCAAAATGCTACAAGTGACTATTCAAGTAGTGGAATAGCAGGATATGCATTTAGTAAAGACAATGGAGCTACATGGACAGCATATCAAACAGCTCAAGCATATCAATTTACAGGATTAACTGAGAATACAACATATACAATGAAAATTAAAGCAAAAGACAAAGCAGGAAATGAAACTATATCAAGTGCATTACAAAAAACAACTTCAAAACAAACTTATACTGTAACCTATAATGCAAATGGAGGATCAGGCGCACCATCTAGTCAAACAAAAACAAAAGGAACTGCTTTAACTTTAAGTAGTACAAAACCTACTAGAACAGGATATACTTTCCAAGGATGGACCAAGACTAAGGATAGCGGAAAAGTTGACTATAAAGCAGGAGCTACATATTCAACAGATGCAAATGTAACTTTGTATGCTGTATGGACTGAAGTTATAACATTTTCTAATGGAACGGAAATTGCTATTTCTTCAATGACTGCAGACAGTAATTCAAGTTCTGTATCTACATCAGCAAATTTACCTGCTGGAACAACAATAAGATATAAATACGTTGCATATATGGGAAAAGAATTTGGAGGAAGCGTAAGCTGTTATGCGAACAGCAAACAGCTATATGTACAATCGAAAGCTGTAGGAGATTCTCAGCTTCATCACAATACACAGCTTTCTTATACAACAACAAGTACAGCTAAGTATACATTTAGTCTAAGCTTATATAGAGGAGCTGGAACCTCATTGGAATGTGGAGGAGATTTAGAAATAATAAGTATTGTAGATCAAAATGGTAATACATTAGAATTTAATTAATATATTAATAAAAGGTAGGAAAAATAAAACCTGCCTTTTATTTGACTTATAATATTAATTAAGTTAAAATAATGAGTACAAAGTATAAAATATATTTTACATTAAATTATTCATTATATATTTTTAGAAATTAATGAATAATAAAAAGAGGAGGAAATTATGAAGATACAATACAAAGATAAAGAAATGGAAATAGAAAACGCGATTAAAATAAAAGATTTATTAAAAAATGAAATTAATGAAAGTGAACATGAAGTGATAGGAGCAACATTCAACAATAAATATGTAAATCTAGATTATGAAGTAAAAGAAAGTGGAGAAATTAAATTAATAGATATTTCTTCAAAAGCCGGTATGAAAATATATAGAAATACATTAATTTATATACTAGGAATGGCTTTTGAAAAAGTGTGTCCAGGGTTAAAAATGACTGTAAATTATCAATTAAATAATTCAATGTTTTGCGATATTGATAATACAGAAGTAACAGAAGAAATAGTTCAAAAACTAAATGAAGAAATGAGAAAAATTGTAAAAGAAAATTTAACAATAAAACAAGTTGCTATGACAAGAGAAGAAGCTAAAAAATTATATGATGAAACAGATACTTCAAAAGGAAGATTGCAATTTGATTTTGAAGAGAACGAAAAAATTTATATGTCTTATTGTGGAGATTATTTTAACTATTGCTATGAAACAATTGCAGATAGAACTGGAGTTACAAAGATATTTGAAATTATGAAATATAGTGATGGATTTTTAATGAGATATCCAAGTTCAAATGCACCAGAACAAATGCCAAAATTAATACAAACTAAGAAATTAGCATGGGCATTAGATGAATATGATGATATTCACAAAATATTAAATATGAATACAGTTTATAAATTAAATAGAGCAGTTGAAGAAGATAATATTAAAGATGTTATTATGTTAGATGAAGCTTTGCATGAAAAGAAAATGGCGAATATTGCAGACGATATTTCTAAAAATAGAAATATTAAGATGATACTAATTGCAGGTCCATCATCTTCAGGTAAAACTACTTTTGCACAAAGATTAGGATTACAATTAAGGATTAATAGAATTAAACCTGTAACAATATCAGTAGATAATTATTTTGTAGAAAGAGAACAAACTCCTAAAGATGAAGATGGAAAATATGATTTCGAAAATATAGAAGCAATTGATTTACCATTGTTTAATGATCATTTGACTAAATTATTAAATGGCGAAGAAGTAGAAATGCCTGAGTTTGATTTCCATGTTGGAACAAAGAGATATAATGGAAAAAAATTAAAATTAGAAAAAGATGAAGTCTTAGTAATAGAGGGAATACATTGTTTAAACGATCAATTAACTAGTAGTATTCCAAAAGATCAAAAATATAAAATATATATTAGTGCTTTAACAGTATTAAATATGGATAGATATAATAGAATTTCATCAACAGATACAAGATTAGTTAGAAGAATTGTAAGAGACTATCAATTTAGAGGATATTCAGCAAAACAGACTATTGCAACTTGGTACATGGTAAATAGAGGGGAAGAGAAAAATATATTCCCATATCAAGAAAATGCAAATGTAATATTTAATACATCATTAATTTATGAATTAGGTGTCCTAAAAAATATTGCAATGCCATTACTAGAAGAAATTACTCCAGAAGAACCTGAATATGCAGAAGCAAGACGATTAATTAATATGTTGAAATATTTTAAAACAATACCAGCAGAATATGTTCCAGCAAATTCATTAATAAAAGAATTCGTTGGGGGAGGAAATTTTAAATATTAGGAGAAAAAATGGAACAAAGAAATTTTACAGAGATAGATGAGGAATTTATATGTGAAAATTGCGGTAAAAAAGTACCAGCACTAGGATATTCTTGCAGAAACCATTGCCCTTATTGTTTACATTCAAAACATCTTGACAAAAATCCAGGAGATAGACAAGAACAATGTCATGGAGACATGGAACCAGTCGGATTAGAGATGAACAACAAGAAAGGATATGTGATAATTTTTAAATGCAAGAAATGTGGGATGATTAGAAAAAACAAAGCAGCAAAAGATGACAACATGGATTTAATCATAGATTTAAGTAGTAAACAAATATAAAAAAATTGCCAAAAAGACCCGGCCCTTCTGACAATTTGTCAAAAGGGCCGGGTCTTTTTGGCAATTTATATTTCTCTGTTTAAGTTTCCATTGGTAAATTCTTTTCCTTCAAAGCGATTTCTTGATTTTACAGTGTTAATGATTTTGTTTATTTCTTCAATTGTTTCGTCTAATATATCAATTCTTGCAAAGTCAATTGCAAAATCTTTTGGTGAGATAGATGTTGTTTTACTATTATAGATTGTTGTAACTGTTTGAATATTGTCAGGTGAAATTTTAAATTTCATGTTCAATCTGTCTTTTAAGTGATAAGTGTTTCCAGTTTTACATAGTTGTTTACATTCTGGATAACATCCATCGCTTTTTCCTAATAAGCAATAGTTCATATTTAAAAGTGGTAAATTACCATAAACAATTAATTCTTTTTGTAGATAATTAAATTTACAAATATCTGAAACAGTACTTCTATTTACTTCTGGAGAAATAGTGAATTTACTTATTCCTAGTTTTTTTAGTTCTAATACAGTTTCAGAGTTAAATACATTTAAAGTGTAATTAGCAATTATTTTAAAATATTTATTCAAGTCATCAAATAAGTCATTTAGTAATTGAATATTACCTATATTAGAGATGACGAAACCTTCGATTTTATATTGTTCTACGGCTTTATGTACGTTTGCATAGAAGAGGTTTCTATAGTTGACTTTTATAATTGTAGGTAGATAAATGTAAGTTTTAAATTTTTTTGTAAGTATTTGTAAAATATTTTCGTATTTGCTATTTAGAAAATATTTTAGAGGAATGTATAAGTTATCTACATTTTCTAATTTTGAATAATCAAAATCTGATTTTAGTGTATTTATAAGTAAAGAGATTTTGATATCATTATTTTCAGTACTTATATTTTCTTTGGCAAAATTTCTCATATGATTTAAAGTGTCTTCTTGTTTTGAAATTTTTTTATCATTTTCTTGTTGAATCCTATTGATATTTGCTAAAGCATAATTTTTAACATTATCTAGGGCTGTTCTTCTTAGTTCGTTAAGAATACTTAATTTTGGCAAAAATAGGTTTTCATCTAAATCAATTTCTATATTTTTAAATTCATATGGAGTTGATGCAGTTTTTGAAATTTGCTTTATTATTGTACTTTTATCTAAAGGTCTATTTTTGGCTTCTATAGGTATGTAATCTAATTCGCAATTAATATTAAGATCTTTATATATATCCAATTCAGAATAACTCTTAACCAATATGGAAATAGGTCTATTTTTCTTTATAGTTACTTTACAATTTAAAGGTATTTTTTTAAATTCATTTTTAAAACTTTCTTTAGCAGAAGTAGTTAAAGATTTTGAAGAAATTTTATAAATTTTATCTCCTAAATTGATATTACCTTTCATTCGTCCTATTGTAACGGTTTGACCGATTTCAGTATTGGTAATATTATTGTTGTTTTGCATTAATTCAGAAATTGTATATGTACCATTTTCGTTTTCTAAAGAAATAGTATCGCCAATTTCTATTTTTTCTTTTAATTTTAAAGTTATTAACCCTTTGTTTTTATTATACTTTTCAATAATACCTAAAAATAGTCCCATGTTATTAGGCTTTTCTTTATAAACTAAATTTTTATTAGGTTCTTTTTCTAAATGACCACAAGAAGATAAGCCTCTGTTAAATACTTGTAACAATTCTTTTTTGTCATTTTCATCAATAACATATTTTTCACTTGAAGAGGCTAAGTCAATATATTTTCTGTAAATTCTAGTGACAGTTGCTACATATTCAGGTGATTTCATTCTACCTTCGATTTTTAAACAGTTGATACCTGATTTGATAAAGAAAGGTAAGTACTCTAAACCACATAGGTCACGTGTACTTAAAAGGTATCCAGAATCTATTTTTTTATTATTTTCTAATAATTCGTATGGAAGTCTGCAAGGTTGAGCACATTTTCCACGATTTCCAGAACGACCACCAATCATACTAGAAAACAAACATTGTCCAGAATAAGAGATGCATAAAGCACCATGAATAAAGCATTCTAATTCAATATTTGTATTTTTCCTTATATATTCAATTTCGTCCATAGAAAGTTCTCTAGACAAAACAACTCTTTTAAAACCTAGTTCTTGTAATTCTAAAGCACCATTCAAATTGTGAATAGTCATTTGTGTACTACCATGAATTGCTAAATCGGGAAATGAAGAAATTAATTTTTTTGCAAGACCTAAATCTTGAACAATAATGGCATCAATTCCAAATTCATAGGCTTTTTGTGCTAATTCAAAAGCTTCTTCAAATTCGTTGTCTGTTATTAAAGTATTTAGTGTCAAGTTTGTTTTGACGCCTCGCAATTTAGCATACTCAATGGCATGTTTTAATTCTTCTAAATCAAAATTATTAGCAAAAGCTCTTGCACTAAATATATTAGAGCCAAAATACACACTATCAGCACCATTTTGAACAGCAGCTTTTAAACAATCAAAATCACCAACAGGTGATAATAATTCAATCATAATTAACCTCCATTATAGGATATTGTAACATAAAAAGACAAAAAGAGGAATGATATTTCTAATTTTTACATAAAAACATACAAAATTGACATAATTTTAAATATAATGTATACTTATTCGGTATCTAAAATGCAGCATAGCTACTAGATATAGTAGCAGAAAGGAGAACTTAGACATGAAACACGTCGAAACTCTAAATGAAGGAAACTTGAAAGAATCGATAACAACTGGAGGATGTGGTAAGTGTCAGGCATCCTGCCAAAGTGCATGCAAGACATCTTGTACTGTTGGCAACCAGAAGTGTGCAAATGGAAAAAAGGAAAAATGTGATCATTGTGATCATTAAGCTTTAAGGTTTTGCTACACTAAAAGCCGGGATGGATTTTATTCATCCCGGTGTTTTTTGAAAAAATGGTAATAAAATTATAAATTTATTGACTAAAAAAAATGCTAATGATATAATAAAAGCGAAAAATAGGATAAAATAACGAAAAAAGCAAATAGATAAACGAAAGAAAATTTTGGAGGAAAGACATATGGAAAAACTAAAAAAGAATTTAGTACTCATAATTATTTTTACAATTATTGCATATAATTTTTTAGGATTATGCAATATTAATTCTTATGCAATATCTCAATCAATTAGTTCAAATGTTAATTCATTAAATGACAATACATATCCCGGAATTAAAGAAAAAATTAATACATTAAAAGCTAAATATCCTAATTGGAATTTTAAAATTTTATATACAGATTTAGATTGGAATGATGTAATATTAAACGAATACGTAGGGCACAATTCAGGACCAAGAAACATGGTTCAAGCAACTTCAAATTATCAAGGCGCATGGATATGTCCTGTATGTACATATAAAAATGGTAGTTGGCGTTGTGCATCACAAGATGCTATTAAATATATGATGGATCCACGTAATTCACTAAACGAGTCAGATATATTCCAATTTGAAGAATTAACAAACAATGGATATGATATAAATGTAATAAATTCTATGATTTCAGGAACATTTTTACAAGGACAATCAACAGCAATATCAAATGCTGCAAAGAATTCAGGGATTAATCCTTATTATATAATCGCAAGATTAATTCAAGAACAAACAAGAAACGGATCAGTTTTAAGTAATGGTTCAAAAGGTTACTATAATCCATTTAATATTCAAGCAACAGGAAATTCAGATGCAGAAGTAATTACAAATGGAATAAATTATGCAAAATCACAAGGATGGAATACATTAGAAAAAGGAATAACAGGAGGAATTAATTTCTTATCTAGTGAGTATACAAAAAAAGGACAAAACACATTATATTTACAAAAGTTTGATGTCGAAAATTCAGCTAATGGTTTATATTGGCATCAATACATGCAAAATTTAATGGCTGCTCAAAGTGAAGGAAATACTTTAAGAAGAACATATGAAAGTATTAATGCAGTAAGTTCTTCACATACATTCATAATACCAGTTTATAAGAACATGCCAACATCAGCTTGTAGCAGACCAAATGGAAGCAGTTCAGCAACAATATCTGGAGATCTTGTTAAAATAAATGTAACAAGTGCACTTAATTTAAGAAAAACTCCAAATGGTACTGTAATTGGAACATTATATAGAAATGAAATAGTTACAAGAATAGAGAAAGCTACTACAAGAACAGGAAAGACTTATTGGGATAAAGTAAGAAAATCAGATGGTACAGAAGGATATGTAGCAAGAGAAACTGATATAGATGAGGCAACTTATAAATTATATTTAGTTCCCGTAAACGAAGGAAACAATTCAAATTCTTCAAATAGTTCATCAAACAAAAAAGGTGATGTAAATGGAGATGGAAAAATAACATCAAGTGATTATGTTTTAGTAAAAAATCATATCATGGGAAAAGCAAATTTGACTGGAACTGCAAAAGAAGCAGCAGATTACAACAATGATGGAAAAATAACATCAAGTGATTATGTTTTAATAAAAAATTATATTATGAATAATTAAGGAGATAATATATGAATATAAAAGTTATAAAGAGAATTTTTATTATTATAGTATTTGGACTTGCTATATGGATATTATCAAACACATCACAAGCGGCATATGTATCAGTAAAGGCTAGCACAACATCTGCTAGCCCAGGACAAACTATTAATATTACAATTTCGTCTGATTGTATTGGTAAAGTTTATTTATCTGCATCAAATGGAACACTTTCTGACAGTAAGGTATTTATAGATGGAGCCCGAACAGTTAGTTTAACAGTAGGAAGTTCAGGAACAGCAGTAGTTTCTGCTACCCCAGTAGATATGTCTGATTTGAATGGTATCCCTGTTACAATAGGGGGATCAAGTGTATCAGTATCTATTAAATCAGCTGCAAGTTCTACAAGTACTGCAAGCACAAGCTCTACTACGAACTCAGAAAGTGCTACAACTTCTTCAGATACAAATAAAAAATCAAGCAATGCAAATTTAAGCAATTTAGGAATAAGACCAAATGATTTTTCAGGATTTAAAGCAGCGACAACTACATATAATGTAACTGTTGCAAAAGATGTAGAATCAGTTGAGGTATATGCGACAGCGCAAGATTCAAAAGCTAAAGTATCTGGAACAGGAAAAAAACAACTACAAGAAGGGAATAATGCAGTAGCGGTAACTGTAACAGCAGAAGATGGAACTAAAAAAACATATACAATAAATATAACTAGAGAAGGAAACAAAGCCGACGAAGAAGAAACAAATACAGAAGAAGTACAAGCAGAAGGTTTATCTGAATTAAATATAGGTAATTTACAATTATCACCAACTTTTACAACCAATGTTTATGAATATACTGTAACATATATAGGTGAAGACAATAAATTAGATATAAATACAACAGCTACAAATCCAGAATATGTAATAGAGATTACAGGAAACGAAGATCTAAAAGAAGGAGAGAACTTAGTTACAATATTAGTTTCAGATAAAGAAGGAAATAATATAGCAACATATCAAATAACAGTAAATAAAAGTTTATCAAATCAACAAGAAACACAAGAAGAAACAAATGATAGTAAAGAAAATCAAAATAAGATGATAATTGGTGGTATAGTAGCAGTAGTTGCATTAGCTATAATTATTTTCTTAATTATTAGACATAAAAGAAACAAAAATTGGGAAGAAGAATATAATGTACCTTTTTCAGGTCTAAATAACAACAATGATAATAATCAATTAGAAGATTTTGATGAAAATATGAAAGACAAAAATGAAAATGAATATGATGATTATGAATCAAGTGAAGAAAATTATGATAGTAATATAGATGATACAAAAGAAGATAAAGAAAAATTGAAAGAACAGTTTTTGAATAATTATAATTTAGATGATAGTGAAGATGATGATTGGGAAGAGGAAAGACCAAGAAAAAGAAGACACAAAGGAAAAAGATTTAAATAAAAAAAGAACTCCTATTACAGGAGTTCTTTTTTTGTAGATTAATCTACTATTTAATAGGTATAAGGATTAGCAACAGCCTCCTCTACCACCACCACAACAGCAGCAGATTAATAATATAAGGATTATGATACAGCAACAGTCATCACCGAATCCGAATCCACCGCATCCTCTATTTTCTGGCATAGTCTAGACCCCCTTCCATTAAATAAATATGTTTTTCTTTCGTTGTTTCCTTTGTATGATATATCATATGAGAAAAATAAAAATGTGTTACAAAATTGTTTTTTAAATATATAATTTTTAAGTATGCAATGTAATACCTATTTATAAGAGTTTTTAGAGTTCAACTAATTTCAATAGAAAACCTAAATAAATTCTATGACCTTCTTCAAAGTCAAGCTTGATATTACATTGCATAATATAGTAAAAATTTCATAAAAATATTTTGTTCGCTTTTTTAATGCGACAAACTGTGATACAATTTAAACTACAAAAGGAGAGAAAAAGGATGTCTGAAAAAACAAAAAAAGTAGGAGAAATATTTAGCGATTACAATACAAATTCAAATATAAAATATGCAGAAATTAAAGTATTAAATGTAATAAAAAAGACAAACACACTACAAGTGCAGATTTATTTTGACGAATGGATAGAAATAAAAGAAATATGGTATTTTGAAAAATTCTTAAAAGAAAGATTTCAATTTGAACATATAGATATAAAATTAGACTATCACGAAGATGTTGAAAAAAAGTCAATAGATAAAGAATGGAAAAATATAATAGCATATATGACTCATAAATATCCATTAGCAAAACCAATGCTATTATTAAAAAGTGATATAGAAGTAAAAGAAAAAGAAATACTTATAAAAATGCATATTAAAGGAGCAGACTTTTTAAAAGCCAAGAAAACAGATCAAGAACTAAAAAAAGTTTTGAAAAATCTATTTAACAAAGATTATAAAATAGAATTGACAGAAGAAATATCAACAGAAGAAATAAAGAGGATTAAAGAAAGCTTAAAAAAAGAAGAAGAACAAATAGTGGCGAAAATTGAAGAAGAAAATAGACAATATAAAGAAACACAAGAGGCACAAGTACCAGAATATAACGATGTTGATTATATGCCACCTACAGATATAGATGGATATATACCAACAGAAGATCACCCAGAAATAATACCGCAAGATATCCAAGAAGACATGCAAATAAAAGAATATATTATGGGTAAACCATCAAAGGCAAAAGAAAATAATAAAAAAATAAAAGATATTAATGCAGAAGATGGAAGAGTTACTTTAGAAGGAAGAATTGTAAGCTGTGATGTAAGAGAAACAAGATCAGGAAAAGGTATGCTAATTTTTGATTTGTATGATGGAACAGGAATGATTACATGTAAATCATTTGCTAAAGATTTACAAGAAGGACAAGAAATTACAGAAAAAATAAAAAATGCAAATGCAATTAAGATAATAGGAAAAGCAGGTTTAGATACTTATGCAGGTGATGTAACAGTAATTGCAAATACAATTATAGAAACAAATGCAGATGTTCCAGAATTACCAAAAGAAGATGAAATAGAAGAGACGCCATTAATACTTGGAGCTTCGCAAAATATAACAGATCCATTAGTAAAAATAGAAAACCTAGGGGTAGATGATGGAAAAATATCATTGCAAGGAGAAGTTATATATTCAGAAGATAGAACATTAAAATCAGGTAAAACCTTATTTAGTTTTGACTTATATGATGGAACAAGTACCATAACATGTAAAGCTTTTTTAGAAAAAGATAAAGCTAAAAGAATAATGAAAAGAATACAAACATCAAAAGGAATTAAAATAGCTGGAACAGCACAAATGGATAGCTTCTCTAATGAATTAACAGTAATGGCAAACACAATTGTAGAAGCAGAGGGGATAAAAAGAGAAGTAAGAGAGGACAAAGCAGAAGTAAAAAGAGTTGAACTACATATGCATACCAAAATGAGTCAAATGGATGCAATGACATCAGCTACTGATTTGATAAAAAGAGCAATGAAATGGGGAATGAAATCAATTGCTATAACTGACCATGGAGTTGTACAAGCATTTCCAGAAGCACACAAAATGCTTGGATATGATAATCCAGATATGAAAGTAATTTATGGAGTAGAAGCATATTTAGCACCAGACAAAAATCCTATTGTAGAAAATAGTAAAGGACAAGATATAGATACAACATATTGTGTTCTTGACTTAGAAACAACAGGTTTTTCAGCAAAGACAGAAAAAATAACTGAAGTGGGTATTATGAAATTAAAAAATGGTGAGGTTATAGATTCATTTAGTTGTTTTGTAAATCCAGAAAAACATATACCTCAAAGAGTTTCTGAAGTAACTCATATTACTGATGAAATGGTAGCTGACAGTGAAACGATAGATAAAGTTTTTCCTAAAATATTAGAATTTATAGAAGGATCAGTATTAGTTGCTCATAATGCGCCATTTGATATAGGATTTTTAAAACAAAATGCTAAGGTATTAGGTCATAAATTTGATTATACATATTTAGATACATTAAGTTTGGCAAAAGATCTATTTCCAGATTACAAAAGATATCAACTAGGAAAAATTGCCGCAAACTTAGGTATTAAAGTAGAAGTTGCGCATAGAGCTCTAGATGATGTTGATACAACAGTAAAAGTCTTTAATGTGATGATGGATATGTTAAAAGAACGTGGAGCTAAAAAAATAGATGATATAGAAATAGTAAGTAGTACTGAAGAAGCTAAAAAAGAAGGATATAAAAAATTAAAAACATTTCATGCTATCATCTTAGCTAAAAATTATGTTGGATTACGTAATTTATATAAATTAGTATCTTATTCACATTTAGACTATTTCTATCGTAAACCTAGAATATTAAAAAGTTTGTATCAAAAATATTCAGAAGGATTAATCCTAGGTAGTGCTTGTGAAGCGGGAGAATTATATCAAGCAATAGAATTAGGAAAAACAGATGAGGAAATCGAAGAAATAGCCAATAGTTATGATTATTTAGAAATTCAACCAATAGGAAATAATCAATTTTTAATACGTAATGAGATTGTAAAAGATGAAGAAGGGTTACGTGATATTAATAGAAAAATTGTAGAATTGGGAGAAAAACTAAATAAGCCAGTAGTTGCAACTTGTGATGTTCATTTTATGGATCCACAAGATGAGATATACAGAAGAATTCTAGAAGCAGGTCAAGGTTATGATGATGCGGATAATCAAGCACCATTATATTTAAGGACAACAGAAGAAATGTTGGAGGAATTTAGTTACTTAGGTGAAGAAAAAGCATATGAAGTTGTTGTAACAAATACTAATAAAATATCAGATATGTGTGACAGAATAAGTCCTATATCACCTGAAAAATGTCCTCCACATATTCCAGGTTGTGAAGAAGATATAAAAAATATTGCATACAAAAAAGCGCATGAATTGTATGGAGAAAACTTACCAGAAATAGTCCAAGGTAGATTAGACAAAGAGCTAAATTCAATAATTAGTAATGGATATTCTGTTATGTACATAATTGCACAAAAACTAGTATGGAAATCTAATGACGATGGATATATAGTTGGTTCAAGAGGATCTGTTGGTTCATCTTTAGTTGCATTTATGACTGGTATAACAGAAGTTAATTCTTTACAACCACACTATAGATGCCCAAACTGCAAATATTCAGATTTTACTGACTATGGTATAGGAAATGGATTTGATTTACCAGATAAAGATTGCCCAAAATGTGGGCATAAACTAGATAAAGATGGAATGGATATACCATTTGAAACATTTTTGGGATTTAATGGAGATAAAGAACCAGATATAGATTTAAACTTTTCAGGAGAATATCAAGCAAAAGCACATAAATATACAGAGGTAATTTTCGGAAAAGGTACAACATTTAAAGCAGGAACAATAGGAACTGTAGCAGAAAAAACAGCATATGGGTATGTTAAAAAATATTATGAAGAAAGAGGAATACCTATTAATAGAGCTGAAACGCAAAGATTATCAACAGGATGTACAGGGATAAAAAGAACAACTGGACAACATCCAGGAGGAATTATAGTTGTACCTAAAGGAAGAGAAATATTTGAGTTTACACCAGTACAACATCCGGCAGATGATCCTAAATCAGATATAATAACAACACATTTTGATTATCACTCAATAGATGGTAACTTGTTAAAATTAGATATACTAGGACACGACGATCCGACAGTAATACGTATGTTGCAAGATTTAACAGGAATTGCACCACAAGATATTCCGTTAGATGATAAAGAAACAATGTCAATCTTTAATTCTACAGAAGCACTGGGAGTAACTCCGGAACAAATACATTCACAAGTAGGAACATTTGGAATACCCGAATATGGAACCAAATTTGCTAGAGGGATGCTTTTGGATACTCATCCAACTACATTCGATGAATTGATCAGACTATCAGGATTATCACATGGTACAGATGTATGGCTTGGAAATGCACAAACATTAATAGAACAAGGAATCGTAACACTGCAAGAAGCAATATGTTGTAGAGATGATATAATGATATACTTAATAAAAAAAGGAGTTCCACCAGATAAAGCATTTAAAATAATGGAATCAGTACGTAAAGGAAAAGTTGCAAAAGGAAAAGAACCTAAATGGAAAGATGAATACATTCCATTAATGAAAGAACATGATGTACCAGACTGGTATATAAAATCATGTGAAAAAATAAAATACATGTTCCCAAAAGCGCATGCTGCGGCATATGTTACAAATGCATTTAGAATTGCATGGTTTAAAGTACATATTCCTTTAGCATATTATGCAGCATATTATTCAATAAGAGCAAAAGCTTTTGATGCAGAAGTAATGATATTTGGAAAAGAAAAAGCTAAAAACAAGATGAAAGAAATCGAACTAAAAAATCAAAGAAAAGAAGCAACAAAAGCAGAATTAGACATGTATGATGACTTAGAAATAGTATTAGAAATGTATGAAAGAAATATTGAATTTTTACCTGTAGACTTATATCAATCAGACGCAACAAAATTTAAAATAGAAGAAAACAAATTAAGACCACCTTTAAACAGCATACCAGGATTTGGAACAGTAGCAGCACAAGGAATTGCAAGAGCTAGACAAGAAGGAAAATTCATGTCAATAGACGATCTAAAAATAAGAGCCAAAATAGGTAACTCAGGAGCAGACCTATTAAAAAAATTCGGATGTTTAAAAGGAATGAGTCAAAGCAATCAAATGAGTTTATTTGGATAATTGAAAAATTGCTAAAAGTTGCCAAAAGGGCCGGGCCTTTTTGGCAATTTTTATGTTTTTATAAAAGTAGTGATTAAGAAAATATCATTATTTTAGTATAAAAGATTAATAGAAGTAATACATATTCAAAAAGGAATTTAATTTTTATATTTTATATAAAAATTAAGTTCTTTTTTATATAAAAACTGTAACAACTAATATACATAAAAATGATTGATATTTTAAAATATTAACTATATCATATAAAATATAAATAAATAAATTACAAAGGAAAATAGGGGGAAGAATATGAAAAAGAAAATATTAATGATACTAGCAATAATAAGCATTATAACAGTTTTATTATTTGCTAATCAGAATTTGGTAAATGGAGCATCAACTGTTACGTCAGAAAAAATAGTAACTAGTACAAATGGCAGTGTGGATTATATTATAAAAGGACTAAAATTGGAAGATGGAGCCAATTATCAATGGGCAATTGAAAAATCTAAAAGTGCAACAATTGTAAATTGGTATGATGTAACAGCACCAGAATATAGTACAGGAAACATAAAAATTACGATATCAGTTGAAAATGAAAATCAATTAGCTATACTAAAATCAACAGATACTGCATATGTTACAGTAAGAAAAGTTGGAGAAACAGCTAATATCCTTGAGGGGTATCAAATAGATTTGACATTACCTTTATTAAAAGCGTTTTTAGTTAGTAAGGATACATGGTATCATAATGGCCCAAATAATCCATCTTATGATATTACAACAGTATATGGAATAGGTGCAAGTAATGTGAGTTTTAAATGGGAAAAAATAACAGATGCAAATATAGTAAACAGTTATATTGATAATAATCATGATTTATCAGGATTGAAATTGAAAGGGAAAGAAAGCTTTCCAAGTCTATCAGATACTAGTTGGAAATCTGCACATTCAGATGCTCTTGCAGGGATAACAATAAAAAACAATGAAGAACCAACAGAAAATGGATTATACTATTTATGGTTAAAAGGAAGTTCAACAGATGTAAAAACAATATATGGACAAGCAATTATAGAAGTTGGAGAGGTAACTAAAATACAAAGTGGAAATTCAAATGGAAACTCAGGAGGAACTTCAAATAATACATCAAATGGAAGTTCTACAGAAAAAACAAACAAAACAGGAAATAGTAGTAGTGGAAACCAAAAAGATGCAACAACAGCAACAAAAATATTGCCAAACACAGGAAAAGAAATAGTAATAGGATCAATATTAATTTTAGGAATAATAACAATTATTGTACATATGAAATGTAAAAAATATAAAGATATAAAATAAAAAAATTGCCAAAAAGGCCCGGCCCTTTTGGCAATTTTTTTATACTTGTTACTAATAGTTTAATGTGTTATACTAGGTTAAAATAGTGATGAAAAGGAGAGGGATAATGAAAATATTGATAAAAAATTGTAATTTGATATCTATGAGTGATAGTAGAGAAATGTATGAAGAAGATATCGATGTTTTGATAGATGGAAATGAGATTGTAAAGATAGAAAAGAATATAGAAGAAGATGTTGATAAGGTAATTGATGCAACAGGAAAAATTGTTATGCCAGGGCTGATTAATACTCATTCACATATTAGTATGAGTGTTTTTAGAGAAACTGTAGATGGTTATAAAACACAAGATTGGTTAAAAGATAAGATTTGGCCTATGGAAGGTAAATTAAAAGAAGAAGATTTTTACTGGGCAACACTATTATCTTGTTTGGAAATGATAACAACAGGGACAACAACAATAAATGATATGTATTTTATGACTGATAAAATAATTGAGGCAGCATTGCAAGCTAAGATTAGATTGCAAACAACAACAACTTTGATGGGATATGAAGAAAAAGATGAGGAAAGATTAAGAAAATTAGAAAAATTAATAGAAGAAAATAATTATGATACAATTAGTTTTAATGCTGGAATACATGGCTTGTATACAAGTAATGAACAATATGTTAAGAAATGTATTAAGTTAGCAGAAGAAAAAAATCTACCAGTACATATGCATTTTTGTGAAAATCAGCAGGAAAGAGAAGATATAAAAAGAGAGTACAAAGTAGAAAGTCCAGTAGAAGTAATTAAAAGAGATTTTTCTAAAACGCATAATATATTGGCACATTGTGTTAAATTGGATAGCCATGATATAAAAGAACTAAAGAAAAATAATGTATATATATCACATTGCCCTATTAGTAATTTAAAATTAGGATGCGGAGTAGCAAATATTAAAGAGATGATAGATAATGGAATATGTGTATCATTAGGAACAGATGGACAAGGAAGTGGTAGTAATTTAGATATGTTTGAAACTATGAAATTTACTGCATTATTACAAAAAGGAATAAATGAAAATCCAGAAATACTACCAGCATATGAAATATTAAAAATGGCTACAATAAATGGAGCAAAAACATTAAGATTAGATGAAGAAATAGGTAGTATAGAAAAAGGGAAAAAAGCTGATATAATTATGATTAATCTAAAAAATATATTGACACAACCAATAAATAATGTATTTGCGGAAATCGTGTACAATGTAAAAGGAACTGATGTGGAAATGACAATGATTAATGGAGAAATACTAATGGAAAATAGAAAAATTAAAGATGTAGATGAAAATAAAATATATGAAAAATGTAATGATATAATACGAAGAATATCTAAATAGAAGGGATGCAAAAATGTTTGAAAATACAGTGAATTTTAATGAATTATTTACACTAAAAAATATAATTATTTATATTATCTTAATTAATATATTTGGTTTTTTTATTATGTGGTTAGATAAATATAAGGCTAAAAATGGCAAATGGAGGATACCAGAAAAAACATTATTTATAATAACAGCTCTTGGTGGGGGAATAGGTACAATTGCTGGAATGTATACGTTTAGACACAAAACACAAAAGTTGAATTTTGTAATAGGATTCCCATTTATAACAATATTAGAAATAATAACGATTATATATTTTTGTTTTATAAAATAAAAAATTATGTAATTTTATAAGAAATAAAAGTTCGAAAAGTTTACAAAAAACTATTTTGAACTTTTTTATTTTATTAGAAATAATAAAAAAACAGGTACACATAAATAATTAATGAATGTAGGGAAAAAATGTAAAAATTATATAAACCTAAATGTAATGTGAACAACTCGTGAACGAAAAACTAGTAAATTAAGTTATTCACAAAGTTATCCACATTATCCACATGTTGAAATGTGGCTGTGCAAAAATGACAAAAAAATCAAAACAGGAAACATAAAATCAGAAAGGAAACATA
>CAKPRW010000012.1 GCA_934183045.1 uncultured Clostridia bacterium | reverse complement strand
AAGTAGAACATGGTAAAAAATTAGACATATTATTTGATGCATTTTCTATGAATTTAGACAACATAAAAAAATGTGAGTCAAGAATAGCTACATGTGAGAAAAAAATTGATAAGCAAGAAGGCGAGATATATTATTTAAAATCAAATATTAAAAAAATATAAGCCTATTAATGTAATATTTTTAATCATAATAGGCTTATATAAAAATTTATTTCAAAACTATATTATAAATCTTATTTTTTACATAAATTTCTTTAATAATAGTTTTTCCATCTAATTTAGAATCAACAGCATTATGCACTTTTTCTTTAACAGAAGATTCATCTTCATTCAAAGAAATCTTAATAGTTGCTTTTAACTTTCCATTAAATTGAATAGGTAAAGTTACTTCATCATCAACTGTTTTTGAATCATCAAATGTAGGCCAAGAACATGATGAAATAGGTTCTTTAAATCCAGCTATTTGATTTAATTCTTCAGTTATATGAGGAGCAAAAGGATTAAGTAATATTAAAAATGTTTTAAATTCAGCTTTATTAATTCTTTTTAAACGATAAAATTCATTTACCATTGTCATAAAAGTAGAAATACATGTGTTATATTTCATTTCTTCTATATCATTAGATATCTTTTTAATTGCTTTATGCATTAGTTTTTCAGTTTCAGGAGAATAGCAATTATCTCCATCAACTAATAAATCCTGTAAATTCCAAACTCTATCTAAAAATTTACTACATCCACGAATACTATCCATTGACCAATTAGCAGCTTGATCAAAAGGCCCCATAAACATCTCATATACTCTAAATGTATCAGCACCAAATTCATTAACGATATCATCAGGGTTGATAACATTTCCTTTAGATTTTGACATTTTTTCACCATTGTCACCTAAAATCATACCATGAGAAGTACGTTTTTGATAAGGTTCTTTTGTTGGAACTACACCAATATCATATAAAAATTTATGCCAAAATCTTGAATATAATAAGTGAAGAGTAGTATGTTCCATACCACCATTATACCAATCAACAGGTGACCAATATTCTAGTGCTTCTTTTGAAGCAAGTGAATTATCATTATGAGGATCCATATATCTCAAAAAATACCAAGATGAACCGGCCCATTGAGGCATTGTATCAGTTTCTCTTTTTGCATGACCACCACAATGAGGACAAGTAGTATTAATCCAATCAGTTTGTTTTGCTAAAGGTGATTCACCGTTTTCTCCAGGTTCAAAATCTTTTATATCAGGTAATACTAGAGGCAAGTCTTTTTCGTCTAATGGAACCCAACCACATTTATCACAATATACCATTGGAATTGGTTCTCCCCAATAACGTTGTCTAGAAAATACCCAATCACGTAGCTTATAATTTATCTTTTTATGACCAATTTTTTCTTTTTCTAAGTATTCAATAATTTTGTTCTTAGCATCCTTTACTTCAAGACCATCTAAAAATCCAGAATTAATAAGAGTTCCAGTTTCTACATTAGTAAATGCTTCTTTGTCAATATGTGAATCTTTTCCATCAACTACTTGAATAATAGGTAGGTCAAATTTTTTGGCAAATTCATAATCTCTTTGATCATGTGCAGGAACAGCCATAATAGCGCCTGTTCCATATGTAGATAAAACATAGTCTGATATCCATATAGGAATTTCTTTATTTGTTAAAGGATTTATTGCTTTAATTCCTTTAATTTCTACACCAGTTTTATCTTTATTTATTTCAGAACGTTCAAAATCTGATTTTAAAGAAGCTTGTCTTTGATATTCTTTAATTTCTTGAATATTAGTGATTTTTGATTCTAAAGTTTTTATAATATTATGCTCAGGAGCAACAACCATATAAGTAGCACCAAATAAAGTATCTGGTCTAGTAGTATATATTTTTAAATATTGATCCTCATTAGCAATTTTAAATATAACTTCAGCACCTTCAGAACGTCCAATCCAATTTATTTGTTGTGTTTTAATTTTATCTAAAAAATTAACATCATCTAAATCATCAATTAATCTTTGAGCATATTCAGTTATTTTTAACATCCATTGTGATTTTTCCTTTTGAACAACTTCGCTTCCGCATCTTTCACATACGCCATTAACAACTTCTTCGTTTGCTAAACCAACTTTACAACCAGTACAGAAATTAATAGGCATAGTAGTTTTGTAAGCTAGTCCTTTTTTATATAATTGTATAAAAATCCATTGAGTCCATTTATAATAATTAGGATCAGTTGTATTAATTTCACGTGACCAATCAAAAGAAAAACCTAAAGATTTTAATTGTTGTTTAAAGTGATTAATATTTTGTTCTGTGATTATTTTTGGATGAATATGATTTTTTATAGCAAAGTTTTCGGCAGGTAATCCAAAAGCATCAAATCCTATTGGATATAATACATTATATCCTTGTAGTCTTCTCTTTCTGGCTACAATATCTAATGCTGTATAACTTCTAGGATGTCCAACATGTAATCCTTGTCCTGATGGATATGGAAATTCGATTAATCCATACCATTTTTTCTTAGTATAGTCAGAACTTGCATTAAAAGTACCTTCTTTTTCCCAATGATCTTGCCATTTTTTTTCTATATCTTTAAAATTATAAGCCATAATAAGTCTCCTTTCAAATTTGTTATGGCTTATTATATAACAAAGTAACAGTAAATTCAAGCTTTTGAGTTATATTAATTTATATAAACAATAGCTTGAATAAAATGCATAAAAGTGATAGGATTTAAAACGAGGTGAATGATATGATTAATATTGAAAAAGCAAAAAAGGAATTCATAGCATATACAAATCAATTTGATGTCAATAATCCAACTATAAAAAGAAAAATTGGTCATAGTTTTCGTGTTATGGAAATAAGTGAAAAGATAGCACAAAAATTAAACTTAGATAATGAACAAATAGAAATTGCTTCTTTAATAGGGTTATTGCATGATATTGGAAGATTTGGGCAAATGGAAAAGTATAATACATTCAAAGATTTAAAAAGTATTGATCATGGAGATTACGGCGTAGATATATTAAATAAAGATATGAGAAAATATATAGATATAGACAAATATGATACTCTTATTAAGAAAGCAATTAAAAATCATAACAAATTCCAAATAGAAGATGGATTAACGAAGGAAGAATTATTGTTTTCAAAGATAATAAGAGATGCGGATAAAATGGACATTTTTTACGAAGCTTTTAGTATGTTTTGGAAAGATAAAGAAAAAGATGTGGAAAATCAAATAATATCTAATCAGGTTTTTGAGCAGTTTAAAAAGCATATGACAATAAAAAGATCAAAAGATGATAATTTAGAAATAGATAGTCTAGTAACAATATTAGCATTTGTATTTGATATCAATTTTGAGCCTACTTTTGAGATGTTAGAAAAAGAAGAGTATATCAATAAAATAATTAATAGATTTGATTTCAAAAATCAAGAAACAAAAGAAAAAATGAAAGAAGTAAAAGAGATTATAAATCAATATATAGAAACAAATACAAAATAAAAGGATGATAAAATGGGCAAAAAATTATTAATAACAGAAAAACCATCGGTAGCTATGGAATTTGCGAAGGCTTTAAAAATAACAACAAATAGAAAAAATGGATATTTAGAATCAGATAACTGGATAATTACTTGGTGTGTAGGGCATTTAGTAACAATGAGTTATCCTGATAAATATGATGAAAAACTAAAGTTTTGGAGATTAGACACATTACCATTTATTCCAGAGGAGTGGAAATATGAAATAATTCCAAATGTTCAAAATCAATTCAATATTGTCCAAAACTTAATGCAAAGGGAGGATATTGAGGAAATATATAATGCAGGAGATTCGGGACGAGAGGGAGAATATATACAAAGGTTAGTATTTATGATGGCAAAACCAAACCCAAATGCAAAAATGAAAAGGGTTTGGATAGATTCGCAAACAGAAGAAGAGATATTAAGAGGAATAAAAGAAGCAAAAGATCTATCAGAATATGATAGTTTATCTGATAGTGCTTATTTAAGAGCAAAAGAAGATTATTTGATTGGTATTAACTTTTCGAGATTGTTGTCAATAATTTATGGAAGAAATTTAGCAAGTAAAATCAACGAAGAAAGAGCATCAATTTCTGTAGGACGTGTTATGACATGTGTTTTGGGAATGATAGTTTCAAGAGAAAGAGAAATAAGAAACTTTGTAAAAACAAAATATTATAAAATTGTAGGAGAATTTGGAAACGAAACATCATCATTTAAAGCGGAATGGAAAGCAACAGAGAAGTCAAAGTTGTTTGAATCACCTAAATTATATAATGAATCAGGTTTTAAAAAAGAAGATGATGCAAAGCAATTTATTAGTAGTTTAGCAGGAAAAAAAGCAATAATTACAGAATTGAAAAAATCAAAACAGAAAGAAAATGCACCATTATTATTTAATTTGGCTGAAATTCAAAATCAATGTACAAAAAGATTTAAAATAAAACCAGATCAAACACTTGAGATAATTCAAAATCTATATGAAAAGAAATTAGTAACATATCCTAGGACAGATGCTAGAGTACTTTCATCAGCAGTTGCAAAAGAAATAAAGAAAAATTTAAATGGAATTGCAAAAGGATTCAAAGATGAAGAAGTGCAAAACTATATAAAAAAAATGATTGATGAAAAATATTCAACAAATTTACAGAAAACTAAATATGTAAATGATAGTAAAATTACAGATCACTATGCTATTATCCCAACTGGACAAGGATATGAAAATTATAATGGACTACCAGAGTTACAAAAACAAGTATATAAATTAATTGTAAAAAGATTTTTGGCTATTTTCTATCCACCAGCACAATATCAAAAAATACAAGTAACGATAGAAATAGAAAGTGGAGAAGAAAACAAAAATACTGAAACTTTTTCTACAAGTGGAAAAGTGTGCTTAGATCAAGGGTTTTTAGAAATATTAAAACCTGTAGACAAAAATTCAAATAAAAAGTCCACACAAAGCAACCAAAATGTGGATAATGATATAGAAAATCCTGAAAAAGAGAAAGATAATGAGGATAAACAAAAAGATTTAGAAATTTTAAAAAATCTAAAAAAAGGACAAGTTATTGGAATTAATAATTTTGAAATAAAGGAAGCGGAAACATCTCCGCCTACTAGATATAATTCAGGTTCTATTATACTAGCTATGGAAAATGCAGGAAAACTAATTGAAGAAGAAGAGTTAAGAGAGCAAATTAAAGGAGCAGGAATTGGAACTAGTGCTACAAGAGCAGAAATAATTAAAAAACTAGAAAAAATAAAATATATTCAAATAAATACAAAAACACAAATTATTACTCCAACAAATAAAGGAGAGATCATTTATGATATTGTTTGGCGTTCTATGCCTGATATGTTAAATCCTAAATTAACAGCTAGTTGGGAAAAAGGATTAGACATGGTTGCTAAAAAAGAGATTGAACCAGAAGTATTTATGCAAAAGCTTAAAAATTATATACATTCTAAATTTGATAAATTAGTTGTAAAAATGTAAATAATAAAATAAAAAATGCAGTCAAGTTTAAAGATTGCATTTTTTATTTTATAAATATAGTAAAAATAATTGACAATAAATACTTTTATTTTTACTAAAAACATAGTATAATATTAAAATAGATATAATTAAAAGAAAAGACGTTTTAGGAGAAATTACATGAATACCATAATTCGGAGAATTAGGTAAATCAGAAAAATTTATTGATTTACTAAAACAAATAGAAAGTAAACAGGGTCCGGTAGCAATATCGGGCTTAACTGACGTGGGAATGGTACAAATAGGTAATGCAATTCATGAGTTTGGTAAACAACCAATATGTATACTTACATATAATGAGATACAAGCAAAAAAATTATATGAAGATATAAAATATTTTACGGATAAAGTAGTATTCTTTCCAAAAAAAGAAATAGTAACATATGACTATATTGCTGAAAGTAAGGATTTGCCATATCAAAGAATAGAGACATTAAATGAAATGCAAACAAAGAAAAATTTAATTGTAGTAACTACAATCGAAGCAGTACTACAAAAATTACCATCAAAACAAACCCTATATAAAAATAAAATAAAATTAAAAGTAGGAGAATCTTATTCTTTAGATGAAATAAAAAAGAAACTACTAAAACTAGGTTATACAAGGTGTGATTTAATAGAAGGAAGAGGCCAATTTAGTAGTAGGGGTGGTATTTTAGATGTATCAATAAATGAAAATACTGGGATTCGTATAGAATTTTGGGGAGACGAAGTTGATTCTATAAGAAATTTTAGTATAACAAGTCAAAGGTCAATTAACACTTTAGAAAAAACTACAATTTATCCTGCACATGAATATATTCTAGAAGACAATATAGAAGAGATATGTAATAGAATATTAAAAACAACTAAAAATAAATCACAAAAACAAATTATTGAAGAAGATGTAGAACAAATAAAAGCTGGAAATTACATTAGTAAAATCGATAAATATTTTGAGTGTTTTTATAAACAAAGCGAAACGATATTAGATTATCTAAATGAAAACTATGTAATATTTTTAGATGAAATAAACAAAATAAAACAAAGAGAGAAGAATATTTCGATTGATAATAAAAACTTAATAAAAGCATTAATTGAAAAAGACAAAATAGTTCCACAATCATTAGAAATATTTTCAAATTACCAAGAAATAGAAAACCAAATTAATAATAAACAAATAGTATATATAACAAAACTTGATACTAAATTAGAAATAAATGCAATTAAATATCAATTTCATTATAGAGAAGTAAATTATTATAAAAGCGAAATTGAAAGCTTATTTTCTGATATAAAAAAATCAAGTGAAGATAAAAAGCAAATAACATTATTAGTAGATTCAAAAGAAAAAGCGCAAAAAATAAAGAAGCTTTTAGACGAACAAGAGATATTTAGTAGGATAGAAGAAAAACTGGATAAAACAATAATTGTAAAATCTGCAGAAAATGTAATTACAATATCTATAGGAAAGTTATCAGCAGGATTTGAAAGCTATGACTTAAATCAATTAGTAATAGTTGCAAATGACTTAATAGATGGCGAAAAGAGAAAAAGAAAAATAGCACATGAGGCCTTTAAAGAAGGAGAAAAGGTAATTTTTTCTGATTTAAAAATTGGAGATTATGTTGTTCATAAAAAATACGGTATAGGAATTTATATTGGTGTTAATACTATAAAAGCAGATGGAACAATTAAAGATTATATTAAAATTAAATATAAAAATGATGATGTTTTATATATTCCGACTAATGATCTAGACATGATAAGAAAATATATTGGTGGAGACAAAATACAACCCAAAATTAATCGATTAGGAAGCAAAGAATGGGAAAATACAAAGACAAGAGTAAAAAATAATTTACGAGAGGTAGCTAAAGAACTAATTGAATTATATGCCAAAAGAGAGAAACTACAAGGCTTTAGATTTAGTAAAGACACTCCTTGGCAAAGTGAATTTGAAGGTAAGTTTCCATATCAAGAAACAGAAGACCAGCTAAGATGTATTGAAGAAGTAAAAAAAGATATGGAAGATGTTAAACCAATGGATAGACTTTTATGTGGAGATGTTGGATATGGAAAAACAGAAGTTGCACTAAGAGCGGCCTTTAAAGCTGTTATGGATCAAAAACAAGTAGTATATTTAGCACCGACTACTGTTTTAGCTGATCAACAATATCAAGAATTTAGTGAAAGAATGAAAGACTTTCCAATAAAAGTCGAAATATTAAATAGATTTAAAACAAAAAAATACCAAGATGAGGTAATCCAAAAACTAAAAATAGGAGAAGTTGACATTGTAATTGGTACACATAGAATATTGAGCAAAGATGTTGAATTTAAAGATCTAGGTTTACTAATAATTGATGAAGAACATCGTTTTGGGGTAAAAGATAAAGAAAAAATAAAACAATTAAAAACAAATGTCGATGTATTAACAATGACAGCCACACCAATTCCAAGGACGATGCATATGTCAATTGTTGGTATTCGTGATATGTCAGTAATATATGAACCTCCACATAACAGGAAACCAGTTCAAACTTATGTATTAGAATATGACGAAGAAGTAATTAAAGAAGCAATTACTAAAGAATTAGAAAGAGGAGGACAAATATTCTATTTATTTAATAATGTAGAAGGAATACAAAGAAAAGCTGATATGATATCAAATTTAGTTCCAGAGGCAAATGTTGTTTATGCACATGGCCAAATGACTGGTAACAAAATTGAAGAAATAATGAAAGACTTTATAGAAGGAAACTCTAACGTTTTAGTATGTACTACAATTTTAGAATCAGGAATTGACATTCCTAATGCAAACACAATAATAGTAGAAAACGCAGATAGAATGGGATTAGCACAGTTGTATCAAATTAGAGGAAGAGTAGGAAGATCAGATAAACAAGCATATGCATATATTACATATAAAAAGGATAAAATGCTAACAGAAGTTGCTGATAAAAGATTAAAAGCAATAAAAGAATTCACAGAATTTGGATCAGGATTTAAAATAGCAATGAGGGACTTAGAGATCAGAGGAGCAGGAAGTCTTCTTCGGAGAAATTCAATCAGGTCATTTAGAACAAGTAGGGTATGATACTTACTGTAACTTATTAGACGAAGTAGTAAAAGAAATGAAAGGAATAGAAATAAAACAAGAAAATGACATACAAATAGACTTAAATGTCACAAGTTACATACCAGATGAATACATATCAGACTCAAACCAAAAAATAGAAGTATATCAAAACATAGCACTATGTAAAGATGAAGAAGACATTCAAAACGTAATTGACGAAATAATAGACAGATTTGGAAACATGCCAAGTGAACTAGAAAACCTAATAGACATAGCAAGAATAAAATATCTAAGCAAAAAAATAAACATATCAAAAGTATCAAGCAGAAAAACAGCAATACTATTTACATTTGAAAAAAGCAAACCAGAAATAGACATCACAGAACTTGTAAAAAAATATAGAAACAAAATAAAATTCTCGTCAGGAATAAAACCAATGATAACATTAGAAACAGGAGCAACAAATGAAAAAGCAACATTAAAAGAGATAATAGAATTTTTAAAAAATTGTCAATAGGGCCGGGGCTTTTTGGCAAAACAACAAGTAAATTTTTATAAATATATACATACTGATTGAATGAAATAAATAAGGAAGTGAATTATATGCAAAGAATTACAAGTAAAGATAATGAATTTATAAAACATGTAAAAAAATTAAAAGATAAAAAATATCGTGACATAAATAATGAATATATTATTGAAGGAGTTAAATTAGTAGCTGAAGCAATACAGGAAAAAGTAAATATTAAACAAATTATTTTATGTGATGATTGTGAAAAAAGTGATTATATTCCAAAAGAATTAATGTATGAAATCGCAAAATATAACTGCATATATGTCACAGAGAAATTATTTAAATACTTGTCAGAAGTACAACAACCCCAAGGAATTTTAGCAATACTAGAAAAAAACAATAATAAGACAGAAATTGATTATCAAACAGATATAATTGTAGCTTTAGATGATGTTCAAGATCCAGGTAATTTAGGAACGATTCTAAGAACTGTTGATAGTATAGGATTGAAACAAATATTAGTATCAAAAGGAACAGCAGACTGTTATAATCCAAAAGTAGTACGATCTACAATGGGAGCTATTTTTAGAATCAATATAATAGAATGTGAAGATCTAGAGAAGACACTAAAAGAAATAAAAAAACATAAATTTAAAATTATGGTTTCATCTCTTCAAACCGATAATAGTATTTATGATGTGGATTATAATAAAAAAGTTATTATAATAGGAAATGAGGCAAAAGGAGTAGAAAAAGACATTCAAGATTTAGCAGATGAAAAGGTAAAGATTCCAATGTTAGGAAAAACAGAAAGTTTAAATGCTTCTGTTGCAACTGGAATTATTTTATATGAGTATGTAAGACAAAAGATAAATAAATAATAAGGAAAGAACCAAATGCAAGTTGCATTTGGTTCTTTATAATAACCGTAACCTTTTGTTAACAGTGACACAAACCTCACAGGATCGACTTAACTAAATCCAACACCTTTTCATAGGTAGCTGAAACGTCGCCACAATCCGTTCGAAACACATCTTTGTCCAAAGAATTACCGTCTTCGTCCCACAGCCTGCACGTGTCTGGTGAAAACTCATCGCATAATATGACGGCACCGGTTTCGGCATCAAATCCGAATTCAACCTTAAAATCAACAAGAGTCAGATTGCACTGCGCAAAGAAGTCTTTTGCACACTCTCCGATCTGATAAGTATAGAACTTAATATCCTCCAAATCATCTTCGGACAGTAGATTCAAACCGTCCACAGCTGCTGATTCAGAAATACGCGGATCATTCAGCGAATCATCTTTGTAGGTAAGTTCAAAAATCATCTTATCGAAGACATGTCCTTCTTCTACACCATAGCATTTACAAAAACTGCCTGCTGCAATGAATCTGCCAATTACTTCGAGTTTGATCATATTGGCTTTACGAATAACTTTAGAGTATGCGTTAGATCCTTCACAAACATAGTGAGTAGGAATTTCAGCGTCTTCGAATAACTTGAAAAGTGCAGATGATATGGTGTTATTGCTAATTCCTTTGCCTGTTACAACATCTGTCTTCTTGCCGTTACCGGCTGAGATCCGATCTGTGGATTCCATTTCCAAAAGAAACTGATCGTTTGTTTCGTAGATGGTATTAGCTTTACCTTCGTAAAGCTTTTTGCCTCTAGTTACTTCGGTTAAATTATTACTCATAAATCCTCCTTAATAGTAGATATTCATCTACTTATATGTTGGTACGGTTATACAATATTATAGCATACAATCAACATAAAATCAATATGTTATGTAAAGGAGAATTGGAATTGAAAATATAAGTATAATATGATATATATTAAAATAAAAAATAGTAAAAGGAGCAGAAAAATGAAAATAAATATAGTAATGGTAGAACCAGAAATACCACAAAATACAGGTAATATAGCAAGAACATGTGCAGCTTTAGGAGCTAAACTTCATTTAGTACATCCGTTAGGATTTGATATTTCAGAAAAGGCAGTAAAAAGAGCAGGATTAGACTATTGGGATAAAGTAGAAATAGAAGAACATCTCTCATTCGAAAATTTTTTAGAAAAATATAAACCAGAAGAAACAAATATGTTTTTTGTAACTACAAAAGGTAAACATGTTTATTCAGAACCTCATTATAAAGAAATGGATGAAATATTTTTACTATTTGGAAAAGAAACAAAAGGGTTACCAGAGGATATATTGCAAAAATATATTGATAAAACAATTAGAATTCCAATGAGACCATTACTTAGATCTCTAAACTTATCTAATTCTGTAGCAATTGTGGCATATGATGTATATAGACAAAAAGAATTTGAAAATTTAGAAGAAATTAGTAATTACTTTGATTAATATAAAAGTGAGAAACCAGCTAGAACTATTTGTTCTAACTGGTTTTCTAGTTTTGAACAAACAAATCTTATTAATGACAAAATAATACAAACTTTTTAACAAAATTGTTTTTATGACTTGAAAAAACTGGAAATATATGTTTTAATGATAAAAAGAATAATTTTTTGAAATGCGGAATTAAGTCCAATAGTAAATTTAAAATCAATAAAATTTTAGTTCTATTAAAAAATCCAAAAATATTAAAAGAAATTTATAAGAGAAAAAATATTAAGGAGGTTTTAAATACAATATTTACCCTAAAACAAATATTAACATATAAATATTTTAAATATATAATGAAATGGAGGGATACTACTGATCAAATTTAATTATAACGACTACATAAGATCAATACACACATTAAGATTAAATGCTGTATTACAGTTAGCAGAAGAAAGTAGTAAATATAATGTGTTCTCATGTAAAAAAGAACATGAAATACATGACAGATTAGTAAAAAACATATTAAAAGACAAAGAAGAAATAATAAAGTTTATCAATCAATTCATAACAAAAAGTAATTACATAAGCAATGAAAACTTAGTAAAATATACAAACAGCTTTATAACAAAAAGATATAAAACAAAAGGAACAGATTTAGTTTATAAGATAAAGAATCAAAACATATTTTTTCTAATAGAACATCAGTCACAAATAGACAATTCAATTACATATAGAATGTTAAACTATTGTATAGATATTATGAACGAATGGAAAAAGAGCCAAAAGACAGTTACAATAAAAAAATATCCTGTCATAATTCCAATAGTTATATATACAGGAGATAAAAAATGGAAGATACCAGTAAATCTTAAAGAAAAGCAAATAGCCACAAGTATATTTGAAAATTACAAAATAGATTTCAGATATAATTTGATAGACACTAACAAGCTAACAGACAAGGGACTAATTGAAAAAAATTCAATGCTTGGATATTTTATGATGATAGAAAAATCTAAAGATAAAAAAGAATTATTAGAAAAGTTGAAAATCATAGTAGAAAAAGAAGAGAGAGAAGAAATATTAAGAAAATTAGAAGATATAATTATATATTACCTAAATAATGCACTTGAAAACACCTCAAAAGAGGAACTATTACCCAAAATAAACATAGAGGTAGGTGATGAAAAAGTGAGTACATTAGTAGAAAGACTTACAGAAGAAAACAAAAGAGTGTGGAATAATGGGATTGCAAAAGGACTTTCAAAAAACAAGAAAGCAGTTGCTAAGAAAATGTTGGAAAAAGATTTTAATGATGAAATGATAATTGAAATAGTGAAAATAACAGAAAAAGAATTAGAAGAATTAAAAATACAAACAAATAATAAATATAATTAATTTAATAAAAAACAATAAAAAACAGATAATTAATAAATTTAGTTATCTGTTTTTATTTTACAGAAACCATTTTTGTTAATTTAACATAAAATATATTAGGATAAATTTAGAGGAGGAAGACAATGGAAAAAATATTAGAAGTTAAAAATATTAGCAAAAAATACCAAAATAAAGAAAGTGAAGTTTTAGCACTGAACAATGTTAATTTTAGAGTAAATAAAGGAGAATTTGTAAGTATTATAGGGCCTAGTGGATGTGGAAAATCAACACTCCTTTCTATAATTGCAGGATTAGAAGAGAAAAATACAGGAGAAATATACATAGAAGGAAAAAAAGTAGATGGGATATCATCCGAAATAGGATATATGTTACAAAGAGATTGTTTACTTGAATGGAGAACTATTTTAAGCAATTCAATGTTTGGATTAGAAGTAAAGGGTATAAAAAATGAAGATAGTATAAAACATGTAGAAGATTTATTAAAAAAATATAATTTATATGATTTTAGAAATAAATATCCATCAGAGTTGTCAGGAGGAATGAGACAAAGAGTTGCACTAATCAGAACATTAGCAATTAAACCTAAAATATTACTATTAGATGAGGCTTTTTCAGCATTAGATTATCAAACAAGAATAATGGTTACAAATGATATTTATTCAATATTAAAAAAAGAAAAAATAACGGCAATTATAGTAACACATGATATATCAGAAGCAATTAGTATGTCTGACAGAGTTTTAGTATTAAGTAAAAGACCAGGAACAATAAAAGATATACACACAATTAGTTTTGGAATAGAAAATAGAACACCATTAAACTGTAGAGAAAGCCCAAAATTCAGTGAATATTTTAATACTTTATGGAAGGAGCTGAGAGCAGATGACTAAACAAAAAATGTCAGAAGAAAGAGAACGATATTTAAAAAAGAAAAGAAAAAATAAATATTTAGTGCTTATGACTCAAATATTTATATTAGTAGCATTTTTGGGAATATGGGAATACTTAGCAAATAAAAATATAATTGATAGCTTTATTACAAGTAAACCATCAAGAGTTGTAAGTACAATAATGGACTTAGGTTCAAATGATTTAACAAAACACATTACTGTTACAGTATATGAGACATTAGTTGGTTTTTTACTTGGAGCGTTAATGGGAATGATAATTGCAATAATTTTATGGTGGTCAGATTTCTTAGCTAAAGTCGCAGATCCTTATTTAGTAGTACTAAATAGTTTGCCAAAAGTAGCCCTTCGGACCAATTATTATAATATGGGTAGGAGCAGGAACACCAGCAATTATAACAATGGGAATCTTGATTTCATTGATTGTAACTATATTAGAAAACCTAAATGGATTTTTAAAAACTGATAAAGAATTAATAAAAATGGCTAAAACATTTAATGCTACTAAATTTCAGGTTCTAACTAAAATTGTATTGCCATCAAATATATCAACATTTATAAATTCATTAAAAGTTAATATTGGACTTTCTTTAGTTGGAATTATATCAGGAGAATTTTTAGTATCAAAAGCAGGACTTCGGATATCTAATTGTATATGGAGGCCAAGTATTTAAGTTAGATCTAGTCATGGCAAGTGTTATTATACTTGGAATTGTAGCTGGAGTGATGTATGGTGCAATTCTATTACTTGAAAAATTTATCCTTAAATCTAAAAAGTTCAAATAGGAGGAAATAGATTGAAAAATAAAACTAAAATAATAATAGTAGCAATTATAATTTTAGTAATTATAGTTGTAGGAATAGTTATTACAAATATGAAAAAATCTTCTCACTCAGGAGAAACAAAAGTAATTAAAGTAAATGAAGTGACTCGTTCTGTGTTTTACGCTCCACAATATGTAGCCATAAATAATGGATACTTTAAAGAAAATGGATTAGAAATAGAATTAACAACTGGTCAAGGTGCAGATGCTGTTATGACAGCAGTATTAGCTAATCAATGTGATATAGGATTTGCTGGACCAGAAGCATCAATATATGTATACAATGAAGGAAAAGAAGATTTTTGCCAAGTTTTTGCACAAATGACTAAAAAAGATGGTTCATTTTTAGTAGCAAGAAGCAATACTAATAACTTTAATTGGAAAGATTTAAAAGGAAAGACTGTAATACCTGGAAGAAAGGGAGGAGTTCCATATATGACACTAGAATATGTATTAAAGAAAAATGGAATAAATCCACAAACAGATCTTACATTAGATGATAGTATAAAATTCGATCTAATGGCAGGTGCATTTACAAGTGGAAATGCAGATTATGTTACATTATTTGAGCCAACAGCATCTTTAACAGAACAGGAGAAAAAAGGATATGTTGTGGCATCAGTAGGAGAGGAAGCAGGAGAAATACCATACACAGCATATTTTGCTAAGAAAAGTTATATTTCAAAAAATGAAGAAACAATTCAAGGATTTACAAATGCTGTATATAAAGGTCAACAATGGGTAAAAAATCACACAAGTAAAGAAATTGCAGAGGTAATACAAAACTTTTTCCCAGGAACTGATGTTAAATTGTTAGAATCAGCAATACAAAGTTATAAAGATATAGATGCTTGGAATGAAACACCAGTATTAAAAGAAGAAGCATTTAATAGATTGCAAGAAGTTATGACAATGGCTGGTGAATTAAAAAATAAAGCACCATATAATGAAATTGTTAATAATAACTATGCAAATAAAGTCAAATAGTGTATTAGAATAAAAAATAAAGCTAATTATAAAATGCAATAATTAGCTTTATTTTTTTGTATAAACGATTCGTAAAATTTTATCAATGAGATAAAAAATATATTGACAAGTAGAACACATAGTGTTATATTTACTTATGAAGGAGATGATGTAATGGAAAAAGATATTGATTACTCATTAATCGGTGAAAGAATAAGAGAGGCTAGAAAAAAGAAAGGTTGGTCACAAGAAAAATTATCAGAAGAAATAGACATTGCAACAGCATTTCTAAGTAGAGTAGAAACAGGTCATTCTCAAATAAATTTGAAAAGATTAGCGCAAATTTCTAGAGCATTAGATGTTCCTATGGAGAGTTTAATAACAGGAGTAGATACATCATCAGAAAGATATTTAGATAAAGAATTGTACGAAATTTTAATTAACTGTACACCTGAACAGCAAAAACTAATATATAGTATAGCAAAAATCGTATCAGGCTCAGATTTTATGAGTTTGAATATGTAATAAATAAAGAACATAAAGAGATGAGAATATCATCTTTTTTTTATTTCAAAATGCAAAATAATGTTGATTTATAACGAAATTTAATATATTATATATAAAAATGAAAATAAAGAAGAGGAAAAATAAATGTATTTAAAAAGACTAGAATTACAAGGTTTCAAATCATTTGCAGATAAAACAGTATTAGAATTTATGCCAGGAATAACAAGTGTAATAGGACCAAATGGATCAGGAAAAAGTAATATATCAGATAGTATAAGATGGGTATTAGGGGAGCAAAGTATGAAATCCCTAAGAGGAGCGAAATCATTAGACATCATATTTGCTGGTACACAAAATAGAAAATCTTTAGGTTTTGCAGAAGCATCATTAGTATTTGACAATGAAGATGGAGCTTTACCAATAGAATATACAGAAGTAACAGTAACAAGAAAAATATATAGAAGTGGTGAAACTGGATATTTTATAAATAAAGTACCTTGTAGACTAAAAGATGTATTAGAATTATTTATGGATACAGGAATAGGAAAAGATGGTTATTCTATAATAGGTCAAGGAAAAATTGATGAAATACTAAGTAATAAGTCTGAAGATAGAAGAAATATTTTTGAAGAAGCAGCAGGAATTGTAAAATATAGATCTAGAAAACAAGAATCAGAAAAGAAACTTGAAAGAACAAAATTAAATTTACTTAGAATAAATGATATCTTGTCAGAAATAGAAGCAAATATTGAACCATTAAAAAATCAATCTGAAAAGGCCAAAAAATATTTAAATTTAAAAGAAGAATTAAAGAGCATAGAAATAGGATTATTCATACATAATATTGAAAAATATAAAATAAGTCTTAATGAAATTGTTAAAGATGAAGAAATATATACTAGTCAATGTAATGAAGAAGAGGGAAGATTAGAAAGAATCAAACAGCTAAAGGAAGAGTTGAAATTTGAAGTTGATGAGATAACAAATAAAATAGAAGAAATGTCAAATATAGGATTTGAAAGTCAAAAAGAAATTGAAATGTTAAACTCTGACATAAATGTTGCAAATACTAGAATATCAAATAATATAGAAAATAAGAAAAGATTCGAAAAAGAAATAGAAGAACTAAAGCAAAAAGTAAAAGATTTAAATGATGAGATAAAACAAAAATTAGAGAAAAAGGAAACTTTAAGACAAAATAGAGAAAAGTTTGCAAAAGAATTAGAAGAAAAAGAAAAAGAATTATCAAAGCTAACAGAAAAGTTATCAGAAAAAGAAATTGAAATAGAAAAATACAAACAAAAAGTAGAGGAAAACACAGACAAAAAATATGAATTACAATCAGATAATAATACACAAGATATTAATTTCCAAAATTATGATAAAAGGCAAAAACAAATAAAAAATGAAATTGCAGGACATATTTCTGAATTAGATAGTACAAGATTATCAAAGGAAGAAATAGCAAAAGAATTTTATGAGATAGAGAGCAAAAGAAATAAGGTTGTAAAACTACTAGATGAGATGAATCAACAAAGAGAAGAAGCAGATAAGACAATTGAAAAATATAATAATGAAATAAACCGTTTATTAAGTGAATCAAGAATGAAAGAATCAAGATTAAAATTCTTGATAGAAACAGAAAGAGAAAAAGAAGGATATATAAAAAGCGTTAAATCATTATTAAAAGATTGCGAAAATATAAAAGAGTTAGGAAAAGGAATGCATGGAGTTCTAGCAAATATCATAGATGTTCCAGATAAATATCAAACAGCAATAGAAATGTGTTTAGGAGCAAGTCTTCAAAATATAGTTACAGAAACAGAACAGGATGCAAAAAAACTAGTAGAACATTTAAGGAAAAACAATTTAGGAAGAGCATCATTTTTACCAATTTCTTCAGTAAGAGGTAAAAAATTAGAAAAAATAAAAGGAAATGAAAAAGGATATATAGGAATTGCATCAGACTTAATAAAATTTGATGATAAATATAAACAAATAATATTAAATTTATTAGGTAGAACTGTAATTGTAGACAATATGGAGACAGCTATTAATGTAGCAAAACAAAATGGATATTCTTTTAGAATAATTACTTTAGAAGGAGATGTAATAAATCCATCAGGAGCTATAACAGGTGGATCTGTAGCAAAGAAAACAGTAAATATCCTAGGTAGGGGAAAAGAAATAGAAAAATTGCAAAATGATCTAAACAACTTAAAATCCAAAATCGAAAAAATACAAAAAGAAAAGGTAAATTATGAAAATTCAATAGAAAACACTTTAGAAGAAGCAACGAGTTTAGAAAAAGAATTGCAAGAAATAGATATAACATATGCAACAGAAAAACAAAAAATAGTTTCTATAGAAGAAAATATTACAAGAATAGAAACTAGAATTAAAAAACTAAAAGAAGAACAAAATAATATTGAAGAACAAAAAAATAAAGCAACAGAAAAGAAAGAAGAGATAAAAAAAGAACTAGAAAGCATTTCAGAAGAAACAGAAAAATTAACAAAAATAATACAAGAATATGCAGACCTAAACAAAGATAATCAAAAATATATAGATGATTTGAATTTTGATATAACAAATTTAAAAATATCTGTATCATCATTTGACGAAAGTGAAACTTCAATAGAAGAAATGCAAGAAAGAATTAATCAAGATATAAAAACTGCAGAAAAAAGTATAGAAAATAAAAATTTACAAATTGAAGAAATTAATAGTGACAATTTTGAATTAAAACAATCAATTACTGAGATAACTGAAAAAATAAAAGAAATCAATGAACAAGTAAAAAATAGTGGAACAAAGATAGAAGAATTAAAACAATCAAGAATAGAAAAAAACAAAAAAATAGAAGCTCAGGAAGAAGAGATATCTAATAAATTTAAGGTAATTGAAGATTTAAAAGCACAAATAGTAAAATTAGATGTAAAGAAAACTAAATTGGAAGATGATATTAATTCTATAATTAACAAAATGTGGGAAGAATATGAATTGACACCAAACAATGTTAAAGATTACAAAAAACCGGACAATGTAGCTCAAACGCAAAAAAGAGTGAATCAATTACGTGCTGAAATAAAAGATTTAGGAAGTGTTAATGTAGATTCAATTGAAGAATATAAAACAATGAAAGAAAGATATGACTTTATGTGTGAACAAAGAGTAGACTTAGAAAACACAATGAGTAAATTAAGAAAAATTATTTCAGACATGACAGTTACAATGAAAGAACAATTCAGAAAACAATTTAATCTAATAAATAAAAACTTCTCAGAAGTATTTAAAGAATTATTTGGTGGAGGAAATGCATCTTTAAGATTAGAGGATGAAGAAAATATTCTAGAGTGTGGAATAGAAATAACGGTTCAACCACCAGGAAAGAAATTACAAAATATGATGCTATTATCAGGAGGAGAAAAAGCATTTACTGCAATTGCATTGTTATTTGCAATATTAAAGATAAATCCTGCTCCATTCTGCGTTCTAGATGAGATTGAGGCAGCATTAGATGATGTTAATGTATATCGTTTTGCTGAATACTTAAAGAAATTTTCAAGTAATACACAATTCTTAGTTATTACTCATAGAAAAGGAACCATGGAAGCAGCAGATACTGTATATGGAGTTACAATGGAAGAGAATGGTATTTCTAAGCTATTATCAATGAAATTGAAACAATAATAATATGAAAAATAAAAAACTCTGTTTATTAAATAATAAATTTAATAAACAGTTTTTTTATTATAAATAAATATTTTAAATGTATGACAAGTAAAACGGCAAATCCAATAATCCCTAGATAAAAATACAAATTATTTCAAATTTTTCAATAAAAAATAATTAAAATGTAATTGCTTTGTAATATCAACTAAAAATCATTATCCCTATATAATAACAACTAGTGCACATAAAATGCGAAAATAGAATATTGCCTATTAATAAAATAATAGTAAAATAAAAAGCAGAAAGGGGCATTAATATGGCAAATTTTTTAAAGAGATCAACAGGAATTACAGTAATAGCATTAGTGGTTACAGTAACAGTAATGTTAATACTAGCAGGAGTAACAATTAAAATGGTTACCGGAGAAAAAGGAACAGTAAAACAAGCTAATAAAAGTGTGGATGAATACACAATAGGGAAAGAAAAAGAAAATTTAAAATTAGCTTTTAGTAAATTTCAAATGGATTATTTAGAGACTGGTAAAGGTTTCACGAAAGACGAATATGAGACAGAATTAAAAAAATATGACAGTGAAGTTGAAGTAGAAGAACCAGTATCAGAAGAAGATATTGAAAAATTGGGAATAGAAATATCATTTGAAGAAAGTAATGGAGGATATATAAAAGTTAGATATACAAAAACTTCAAATGAATATATAGTTACACTGATCAAAGGCAGAACTTCAGATTCAGATAACGATAATAATAATCCAAGTGAACCTACTAAATTTACAGTAACTTATAATGCTAATGGGGGACAAAATGCTCCAGAAAGTCAAACTAAAATGTATGGAATTGATATAAACATTTCTACTCAAGAACCAACAAAAGAAGGATCTATTTTCAAGGGTTGGTCTAGATCAAAAGAAGCTACAACTGTAGATTATAAAGCAGGAGCGGTATATTCAATAAATGCAAATATTACATTATATGCTGTATGGGAAAAACAAGGATATACAATATCATATGATGCAAATGGAGGAGAAAATGCTCCAGAAAGTCAAAATAAAACTGCAGGAGTAGACTTAAAAATTAGTAGTCAATCTCCAACTAAGAAAGGATATAAATTCGAAGGATGGTCATTGACTAAAAATGCAACAGAAGCTACATATCAACCAGAAGGAATAATTGGACTTGATAGAAATTTAACATTATATGCAGTGTGGAAAGTTGAAGAATATAGTATTACATACAATTTAAACGGTGGTAATTTAACAAATTCAAATCCAGAAAAATATACAATAGAGTCAGAAACAATAACACTAAATAACCCTGTAAAAGATGGAGTAGACTTTATAGGTTGGACTGGAAGTAATGGAACTCAACCACAAAAAGTAGTACAAATCTTAAAAGGGGAAACTGGAAGCAAAGTATATACTGCAAATTATCAAGAATTAATATATAGAGTAGGAGAAAACTATTATACAACACTTGAAAAAGCCGTAGAAAGTTGCCCAACTGGAGGAAGCGCATATACAACAATTGAAGTTTTAAAAGATTGTAATGACATGTCAAATGAAATTTCAATAAAAAATAAAAAAATAATTATTAATATGAATAATCATACAGTTATAACATCTAAAACAATTAATATAGATGAAAACTCAAGTACTCAAATTATAGGAACTGGAACTATAAAAAATAATACTGATGTAGCTATATCAGTAAAAGGAGAATTAACATTAGGTGAAAATGATGATAAAGACCCAAGTACAGAAACTCCAAAAATAGAAAGTACAACAACTGGAATAATATCAACAGGAAAATTAAATTTCTATGACGGAGTAGTAATAGGAAAAAAATCAATAGATGGAACTATAACTGATACTCCAAATATGAATGATGATGAAAAATATATAGTAATAACAGTAAATGAAGAAGATGGAACACAACAATCATATTTATCAACACCGGTAGCATATCCAGTAAAAATAAATAATATTTATTATTCTAGTTTAGGAGAAGCTGTAACAAAATGTGAAGAAGGACAAACTATAACCATGTTAAGAGGTATAGTATTAGGTACAGCAGAAGAAATTCCTTCTGATAAAAATATTATAATAGATTTAAATGGAAAAACACTATCATCAAACTCTTCTGATTATGTAATAAAAAATAATGGTAAATTAGAAATAAAAGATACATCAGCTCAAGACGAAAAAGGAAAGATAACAAGTACAACATCAGACATAATATACAATGCAGAAAATGCTAAATTAGTTATAAGTAATGGAACATTAGAAGAAAGATCTAATAATAAAAAGGCAATAGATAACAATGGTGAAGTTACATTAAAAGGAGCAGGTAAAATTGTTACAGCAAGTAATTATAGTTATTCAATATATAACAATGTCAGACGGATATGAAGCATATGGTATATATAATAATGCAGGAACAGTAAAAATATCAGGTGGAACTATGTCTGGTACTTATAGTTTTAAAGCAGTAGATAACGAATCAGGAACAATAATAGTATCAGGAGGTACAATTGAGGGAACAAGTGGTGCTAGATCTACAATAATTAATAATGGAACAGGAAATGTAAATATAGAAGGAGGAACAATAAAAAATAGTATAGCACATAATGGAACAGGAACAATAAAAATGACAGGAGGAGAAATAGTTACTTCAAATTGTAATGGTATAGAAAATAATAGTACAGGAACAGTATTAATAGAAAATGGAACAATAAATGCTGATGGAGCTTATGCTATTTGTAACAATAGTACAGGAAATGTAAAAATAACTAATGGAACGATTGTAGGAAATAATACTTCATATCGTGACAGTAAAAGATCTGTAATAATTAACAAAAGTACAGGAATAATAGAAGTAGAAGGAGGAAATATACAAACAAATAACTGTGCATATGTAATATATAATGCAGCTGAAGGAATTATTTCGATAGGAAAAAAAGATGGAAATGTAAGTACAGAAGAGCCTATATTTACAAATACTACATATACAGCAATATATAACCAATTAGGAATTCTTAGATTTTATGATGGACTATTGAAAAGTAAAAAAGAAACAGTATTGGGAGAAATTTCTGAAGTGGAAGATGGATATAATATATCAACAACTACTGTAAACGAATTAAATGTAACTAAACTAGAAAAGGCAGAAAATGTAGCACAAATAGGAGATACATACTATGATACATTACAAAAAGCGGTAGATAGTTGTTCTAAAAATGCAGGAGAAGAAACTACAGAAATAAAAATATTGAAAGATATAAGTATAATAGAAAATAGTGTAGAAGTAACTGATGGACAAAATATAAAAATTAACTTAAATGGTCATAAAATAGAAAATTTTGTTAGTACAGGAGCAATAATAAATGATGGAACATTAGAAATATGTGATGATTTAAATACAGGATATATAAATGGATATATTGATGAAGTGACTATTATGAATAATAACAAATTACTAATTTCAAGTGGAACTATAAAAGCAACACAAATAAGGACAGATGCCACAGGAATAGTGATAAAAAATAATGGTGATTTAAACATGACTGGTGGAACAGTAATGGCAGGCGGACGCACATACGTAAATGACTATGGGAATAGTAGAGAAGCTTATATAAAAGCTATTAGTAATTGTGATGGAGCAATATTAACAATAGGTGATGGGGCTACAGTAAAAGCAAGCAGTATTGCGGTATATTTAATATATAATGAAGGAAATGGAACAATAAATGTAGAAGGAGGAAATATAACAGGAGATAGATCTAGTTATATAAACGGAATATATAACGAAGGTACAGGAATAATAAATGTAAGTGGAGGAACTATATCTGTAAATGGAGATTCAACAGGAATAAGTAATTCACAAAACGGAACATTAAATATGACTGGTGGAGAAATTACAGTATCAAGTACATATTATTCAGAAGCAATTATAAATTCTGGAGAAGCTAATATAAGTAATGCAAAAATAGGAGGATCAAAATTAGAAATTTATAATGGAATAACAAAAATTGAAAATAGCACAATAAATGGAAATATAACAATTTCTAGAGGAAGTATGACAATAACAACTTCTAATTTAAGTGGAACAATAACTAATAATAATGATGCTGAAATTAATATAATAGATAGTACGATTACATCATATATAAGAAATGAAAAAAGCGGAACAATGACATTAGAAGGAACAACAGTAAATACAAGTAGCTCATATGGTATTTATAATGGCTCAACAGGAACAATATGGATAAAAAGCGGAACAGTAAAAGCAACAGGAAGTTCAACAAGTATGTCTAGTTCATATTCAGGAATATTTAATAGTAGTACAGGAACAGTCATGATTGGAGAAAAAGACGGAAATGTAAATTCAGACTCTCCAGATATATCAGGAACACAATACGGTGTATATTTAAATAATGCTTCAGGAAAACTATATTTTTATGATGGGGTATTAAAAGGAAAAGTAAATGCAAAAAATGTAACACCAACAGAAATAGAAGAAGGATATGAACTAATAGAAGAAAGAGATGAAGAAACGCAAATAGAAAAAGCATATATAACAGAACCAACGACAATAGCAAAAATGAATAATATAGAATATAAAAACTTTAAAGAATTACAAGAAGCAATTGCTGAATTAGGAGATAATCAACAAACAATAATTGAAATATTAAGAGATATGTCTTTACTATCAACAGGTGAAGGCTTAGAAATTCCAGAGAATAAGAATATAGTGTTAGATTTGAATGGTTATAAAATAGCAACAGGAAAAGAGGGAACAATAACCAATAATGGAATGTTAAGTATAACAGATACATCAGATATTGCTGGAAGTGTAATATCTTCAGTTTCAAATTCAATAATTAATAATGGAACATTAAAAATAAATAAAATAACATTTAGTACAACACAAGAAATCGGAATACAAAATAATGGAACATTAGACGTATTAGGTGGAGTTATATCAGGAGCAGGAGGTTCTAATTACACTTATATAATTAACAATAAAGATGAAGGAATAGTTACAATAAAAGAAGGAACTACGATCAAAGCTAATGCTAGCAAAGTATATATGTTATATAATGAAGGAAATGGAACAATAAATGTAGAAGGCGGAAATATAACAGGAGATAGATATAGTTATACAATTGGAATATATAACAAAGATACAGGAACAATAAATGTAAGTGGAGGAACTATATCTGTAAATGGAGATTCAACAGGAATAAGTAATTCACAAAACGGAACATTAA
>CAKPRW010000011.1 GCA_934183045.1 uncultured Clostridia bacterium | reverse complement strand
CCATTGTGCACAACCACTTATGAGATTTTTAGGAATAGATTCTACATGCAGAGCAAGTTTTTATATTTATAACACTAAAGAAGATGTAGACAAGCTTATAGAGGCACTTAATAAAGCTTACAATATGTTTAAAAATTATATAAAATAACTTAGGAGAAATAATGAATATAAGTAAAGGCGAAATTAAAGAGGCCTTAAAATTTTATAATATAAAAGATGAAGATTATTTAAATAAATGCTATGATGCAATAAAATTTTTAAACAATAATAAAGAAATTGACAAAAAAGCAAAAGATATATATTCAATTTTATACAAAGATAATGAAAACAAAGTTAAAGATTTATGGAAAATTAAAAATATTGAGGACTTATTTGGAAAAAATTGTGATCCTTATATTACTAACATTTTATTGCTTAGTGGCTACAAAATCCATTATGCCAATATGAAAAAATATGACTTTGATGAAAAACAATGCAAAATTCATAAAATACGAGTAAAAGAAACACTTACAAAGGATGTTTATGAAAGAAAATATGATGGGATACGAATATCTCAAATGTTATGGGGAGCATATTTTATAAATATAAGATTAATTGAAGTAGGAAGATTACAATACGAAATTGAAACAAAAAATCCTATAACATATGAAAATAAAGAATGCATAAAAATACATATTCCTAAAGGTGAAAAACTAAGCAGTGAAATAGTAATACAATCGTTAAAGGAATCGAAGTATTTAATAAAAAAATATTTCAAAATTGAAAATTATGAATACTTTTGTGAGAGCTGGTTATTAAGCAAACAAATTCAAGAATTATTAGAAGGAAACTCAAATATAACAAAATTTTATAAAATGTTTAATGTAATAGAAGGCAAAGAATGTATAGATGATATTTTGAATTTTGTATATAATATTAGAGAATGTAATGATTATAGTACTTTGCAAGAAGATACATCATTACAAAAGAAAATAAAGAAATTATTAATGGATGGAAAAATAATAAAAATTGGTATAGGTATTTTGAAATAAGGAGAAAATGATGGAAGATTTAAGCAACGTTTATAATGAATTAATAATGGAACATAGTATGAACTCATATAATAAAAAGAAGTTAGAAAATGCTGATTATTGTGAAATAGGACATAACCCTAATTGTGGTGATGAGATAACTTTAGAATTAAAACTAAATGGAGATATAATTGAAGACATGGCTTTTTCTGGACATGGATGTGCAATATCACAGGCATCAACATCTATTATGATAGATGTTCTTAAAGGAAAAACAGTTGAAGAAGCAAAGGAAATTATAAATACTTTTATAAATATGATAAAAAGAGAAACAAAAAATGATGAAGAATTAGAGAAACTTGAAGAAGCAATAGCTTTTAGAAATGTTGCAAATATGCCAGCAAGAGTAAAATGTGCTTTACTTGCTTGGCACACAATTGAAGATATATTAAATAAAAAATAATAGGGATAGTAGCAATTAGTATTAGATATAGAAAGATGGAGAATATAATGGAAAATAAAAAAGTTTTATTAGGAATGAGTGGAGGAGTTGACAGTTCTGTTTCAGCTCTTTTATTGAAAAAAGAGGGATATGATGTTATAGGTACAACTTTAGAATTATTTGCAGGAAGTAGTTGCTGTAATATAGAAACATATATAGATGCTAAAAATGTATGTAATTCCATAGGAATACCACATTTTACATATAATTGTAAAGAACAGTTTAAAAATCATGTAATAAACGATTTTATAAACTGTTATTCAAATTGTAGAACGCCAAATCCTTGTATAGAGTGCAATAAGTATATGAAATTTGGTTATATGTGGGATAAAGCAAAGGAATTAGGATGCAATTATATAGCTACAGGACATTATGCTAAAACAGAATATAATGAAAAATATAAAAGATGGGTTTTAAAGAAATCAAATGCAGGTAAAAAAGATCAAAGTTATGTTTTATGGAATATTCCAAAAGAACTAATACAACATGTGCTATTCCCTTTAGCTGATTTTACAGATAAAGAACAAATAAGAGAAATTGCAAGAGAAAATAATTTAAAAGTAGCTAATAAACCAGACAGCGAAGATATATGTTTTGTGCCAGATGGAAATTATAAGAAATTTTTAGAAAATAATTCAGATATTAAACCTAAAAAAGGGAATATTGTAACTGTTAACGGAGAAATATTAGGAAAACATAATGGATTATATAATTACACAATAGGTCAAAGAAAGGGCTTAGGAATTTCATATAAAGAACCATTATTTGTTATAGGATTTAACAAAGAAAGAAATGAAGTAATTGTTGGAGTGAAAAACGATATATACAAAACAGAAATGTATGTAACAGATGTGAACTTATTACTATTTGATGAATTGAAAGACAAGATAAAAGTAAATGTAAAAACAAGATATTCTAGTACAGAAGAACCAGCAATGATAGAAATGATTGATAATGATACAATAAAAGTAGAATTTGATAACCCAGTTGCAAGAATAACTCCAGGTCAATCAGCAGTATTTTATTTAGATGATATTGTTGTAGGTGGAGGAAAAATACTTAAATAAATAGACTTACATGATATAATATTATTAGAAGGAGGGAGAAAATTGTTTAAACTACATTCAGAATATAAACCAACAGGAGATCAACCACATGCAATAGAATATTTATCAAAAGGAATTAAAGAAGGAAAGAAATTCCAAACTTTGCTTGGAGTTACAGGCTCAGGAAAAACTTTCACAATGGCAAATATTATACAAAATGTTCAAAAACCAACATTAGTTTTGGCACATAATAAAACATTAGCTGGTCAGTTATATTCTGAATTTAAAGAATTTTTTCCAGAAAACAATGTAGAATATTTTGTAAGTTATTATGATTATTATCAACCAGAAAGTTATATTCCATCATCAGATACTTATATAGAAAAGGATTCTTCTGTAAATGATGAAATAGACAAACTAAGACATTCAGCAACCTTATCATTATTTGAGGCAAAAGATGTAATTATTGTTGCCTCAGTATCATGTATTTATGGATTAGGAGATCCTGTTGACTATCAAGGAATGATGTTATCTTTAAGAGCTGGAATGCAAAAATCAAGAGATCAAGTGTTGAGAAAATTAATAACGATGCAATATACAAGAAATGAAATTGACTTCCAAAGAGGGACATTTAGAGCTAAAGGTGACATTGTAGAAATTTATCCATCAGACAGATCAGAATCTGCTGTAAGAGTTGAATTCTGGGGAGATGAAATTGAAAAAATAACTGAAATAAATCCTTTGACAGGCAAATCTATTGGGGTTAGAAAACATATTTTAATTTCTCCAGCATCTCATTATGTTACAACTAAAGAAAAAATGGATAGAGCTATTGTAACAATAGAACAGGAAATGGAAGAAAGAGTAAAATATTTTAAATCTAAAAATAAACTAATAGAAGCCCAAAGAATAGAAGAAAGAACAAATTTTGATATAGAAATGATGAAAGAAACAGGATTTTGTTCAGGAATTGAAAATTACTCAAGACATATAAGTGGAAGGCCAGAGGGAAGCCCTCCATATACTTTATTTGATTATTTTCCAAAAGACTTTCTACTATTAATAGATGAATCACATGCTACAATTCCACAAGTAAGAGCTATGTATAATGGAGATAGAGCAAGAAAAGAATCATTAGTAAATTATGGTTTCCGTTTACCATCTGCATTTGATAACAGACCATTAAAATTCACAGAATTTGAGGAAAAACTAAATCAAGTTATCTTTGTTAGTGCTACACCGGCTGATTATGAAAAAGAACATAGCAAAGATAATATAGTAGAACAAATAATAAGACCTACAGGATTATTAGATCCTAAAATAGAAGTGAAACCAGTAACAAATCAAATAGATGACTTATTGGAACAAATAAGAATTCGTGTCGAGAAAAAGGAAAGAGTATTAGTTACAACTTTGACTAAAAAAATGGCTGAAGATTTAACAGAATACCTAAAAAGTTTAGATATTAAAGTAAATTATATGCATTCAGATACAAAGGCACTAGAAAGAATGGAAATTATAAGAAATTTACGTATGGGAGAATTTGATATTCTAGTAGGAATAAATCTTTTAAGAGAAGGATTAGACATACCAGAAGTATCATTAGTAGCAATTTTGGATGCAGACAAAGAAGGATTTTTACGTTCAGAAAGATCATTGATCCAAACAATTGGACGTGCTGCAAGAAACACTAATGGAACAGTTATAATGTATGCAGATGAATTAACAGATAGTATGGAAAAAGCTATTTCTGAAACTAATAGAAGAAGAAAAATCCAAGAAGAATATAATAAAGAACATAATATTGTTCCTAAAACAATACAAAAATCAGTAAGAGAAACTATAAAAGCAACTTTAGTAGAAGATATAGGAGTTGAATATAAGTTAGAAAAAACTGAAGATATCAATAAGGTTATTACAGAATTAACAGATGAAATGTTAAAATGTGCAGCAGAAATGGAATTTGAGAAAGCTGCGGAATTAAGAGACAAGATAAAAGAGTTAGAAAAACTATTAGAAAAATAATTATGTTATAAAATAAACACCATCCGAACGAAATCTGATGGTGTTTTGAATTTCTACCAAAAGAGTAGAAAAAGAGATATTTACTGTATTTTTTAGTTAATTAACTAGTTACAAAAAAGTTTCCTTAACTCATCGCAATTTACGCAATAAGTTTCAGGATTGTTGGCTGGATAAAAATCAATATGAAAATGACTTAAAAACTTCATTTCATCTTGATTTAATATCAAATTGCAAAATTTACTGTTAGACTCTTTAACTTTTGAATATAAATATCTTGAAAAGGGCACTTTAACACCTCCTCTGATAAAAAATACAGTAAATAAAAGTCTATACGAAAAGTTACGTACTGCCACATTATATTAAAGTGAAAATGAAAAGTCTGTCGAAGTAGGAAAGAAAGCAAAATTTTTAAAAATATATAAATAGAACAAAAATACGGAATTGCATATTATATATTAGGTGATGATTATAATGAAATTTTTAAAAGAACTTTATGAAGATGCAAAAAATATTATGGAAAAAGACCCTGCTGCAAGAAATGTTTTTGAAGTAATTATATTATATCCTGGTTTTCATATTTTGGTTTTTCATAAACTTGCACATTTTTTATATAATCACAAATTTCTATTTTTAGCTAGGTTAATTTCACAAATAGGTAGATTTTTTACAGGAATAGAAATACATCCCGGAGCAAAAATAGGGAGAAAACTTTTTATAGACCATGGTATGGGAATCGTAATAGGAGAGACAACAACAATTGGTGATAATTGTACAATATACCACAATTCTACATTAGGAGGAACTGGAAAAGATAAATACAAAAGACATCCTGATCTTGGAAATAATGTTATGGTAGGAGCGGGGAGTAAAGTATTAGGCCCAATAAAAATTGGCAATAATGTTAAAATTGGAGCAAATGCGACAGTCTTAACAGATATACCTAGTAATATAACAGTAGTAGAATGTAATAGAATAATAGATAAAAGTAAAAAATAGATTTGGATGTTTCATCCAAATCTATTTTTAGAATTATTATTTATTTAAGTTGTATAGATCATTATCTATTAATAATTGAGCTCTTTTTTTAGTTTTCTCATCTGAATTTAGAGAATCTTGTAAAAATTCAGGATGATTTACTAAAAATTCTCTCATAGTTTTATCTGGGTCTTTATAAAAACCACAAAGCATATCATATTGTGAATCATTAATAATATTTAAATCTAAAGCTTTTTTAAATAAGCTATTATCAACATTTACTAAAGATAAAGCTTTAACACCTTCAGCTTCTATTTTAGCTGTTCCACCTTGCATTCTATCAACAACTACACAAGACCAACACATATTAGCACCTAAGTTTTTAATTGCTGGGATCCAAGCTCTTATATAACTAGATGCAACTGTAACTAAATCAGCAACATGTAGAACTTTTTTATCGTTTAAATTTTCTACTTTAGAAGTTTCAGAAAAATCACTATTACTTACAACTGTAGATAAATCTTTGTATATTGAAATATGTGGTTTATTTAAAAGATGAGCTATCATATTTGAGAAAAACCAATCTCTTCTTTCACCACCAGATACATAATCAATTTCTGAAATGTTAATATTATCCTCAATATATTTTTTCATTGTATCAATAACATTTTTGTAGATTTCATTATTATTATATTGATCTAAAGCTTTTTCAAATACCTTTTTTGGTAAAGTTAATTTATCGCTAAGACATTCATCAATAAAACTTAAAAAACTAACTGCATCTGATTCGTTACCAAATACAAAGTGAGTATTGATAAAGTAAGGACCAATTTTTCCAGAAGTATACCAAAAAGGTTTATTTTGTTCGCAAAATCTTATTGCATTTGTTTCAAATAAATATGACATTATATCAGACATATTAATTCCTCCTTTAAACTTATTCTGAGATTTATTTTAAATAAAAAATAGAAATTTGTCAATTTGTTTAGTTTTATTTATTTTATAATAAAGTTAATAAACATATAATTATTAAATTATAATGTTCTATTTATAAAACTAATAGATTTTACAAAATATAAATTTTTTATTGAAAAAAAAATTATATAATGATATGATGTGTAAAAATTAAGGAGGAATAATATATGAAAACTTTAATAAAAAATGGAACATTGATAGATTATAAAACAAACATATTTGAAAAATATGATATTTTAATTGAAGATGACAAAATTCAAGAGATAGCAAAAAAAATTACAACTAAAGCAGACAATGTGATAGATTGTACAAATCTTAATATAATACCTGGAATGATTGATATGCACTGCCATTTAAGAGAACCTGGATTTGAGCATAAAGAAACAATTGAGTCAGGTGCAAAAAGCGCCGTTAGTGGTGGTTTTACAACTATTTGTCCTATGCCAAATACAAAACCTACACCAGATAGCGCTATTATTTTACAAAAAATAATTGAAGAAGGAAAAAGAGTAAACTTATGCAATATCTTACCATTTGCTTCTGTAACTAAAGGAGAAAAAGGTGAAGAATTGGTAAACTTCAAAGAATTAAAAGAAGCTGGAGCAATAGCATTTTCAGATGATGGTATGCCAGTTACTAATGCTAGAATGATAAGAGAAGCTATGTTTAAAGCAAATGAATTAGGAAGCTTTGTATCAGAACACTGCGAAGAAAAATCTGTGTCTGCAGGTGCTATAAATGCAGGAAAAATAGCTGATCAATTAGGAGTAGAAGGAGTTCTTCCAGAAGCAGAAGAAATAATGGCAGCAAGAGATATAGTTATAGCAGAAACAAACAATCTAAAAACTCACATTTGTCATATAAGTACAAAAACAAGCGTTAATATGATAAGAGATGCAAAAAAAAGAGGAGTAAAAGTAACATGTGAGACATGTCCACACTACTTCACATTTACAGTAGAAGAAGTATTAAAATCAGGAGTAAACGCAAGAATGAATCCACCACTAAGAGAAGAAAAAGACAGAAAAGCAATTATAGAAGGATTAAAAGACGGAACAATAGATAGCATAATAACAGACCATGCTCCACATGCAGAAGAAGAAAAAGCAGTAGGGTTAGCAAAAGCACCTAATGGAATAATAGGATTTGAAACAGCATTACCAGCAGAAATAATGAACCTAATAGACACTGGAGATTTAACATACTTAGACCTAGTAAGACTAACATCATACAATCCAGCACAATTACTAAAAATAGACAGAGGAGTAATAGAAGTTGGAAAAATAGCAGACATAACAATATTCGATCCAAACCAAGAATACACATACACAAAAGAAATGATAGTATCAAAATCAAAAAACAGTCCTTTCATTGGTAAAAAACTAAAAGGAAAAGTAAAATATACAATAGTAAGCGGAAAAATAGTATACCAAGACTAAAAGGGATTAGGGGACGTTCCTTAAAATCCCTTTTAATGGGATATTGGGACACTCCTCTAATTATGATAGATAGTGTATAAGCTAATCAATAATTATAAAAATATGAAATGGAGATATCAAAAATGGAAAAATACGTAATAGCAGGATTTGCAGGAATAGGAAAGACAACATTAGGAAAAATCAGACCTGAAGATGTAATAGATATGGAAATTAGACCATATAAATATGCCAACTACAAAAAAGAGTACACATTGCAAGAATGGTATAATATGGAACACATACTAAATGAGAACTTTTTGCCTGGATATATAGAAGATGTGAAAAAAGAAATAAAAGAAGGAACACACAAAATTATATTTGTATGGTTAACAGTGGAAGTCTTAGAAAAACTTTCTGAAGAAAACATAGAATTTATGGTAGCAACGTGGAATGAAGAACAAGAAGGAATAAAAGACTTTTTAGAAGATTTATATACTAAAAGAGGAAATCCTCCACATTGGAGAAAAAAAGTTTTAGATTTCTTAGAAGTAATAAATAATTATGCCAAAACAAATCAAATAGAAACTATTACATTAAACAAAAATGAAAATATTCAAAATAAACTAAAAGAAATGAATTTGTTAAAATAATAAATAAAAATAGTCAGAAAATCTTAAAAAATTTTAGGAAATGGAGAAAAGATAATTATGAATATGATGGACAAATTGATAGAAAAGATCAAAAGTACAAACAATCCTACTGTAATAGGATTAGATCCAAGATACGAAATGTTACCTAAATGTGTGACAAATAAATATCCAAAAACTTTAGAGGGAATATCACAAGCAATTTTAGAATATAACAAAGCGTTAATAGATGCTACATGTGACATTATTCCAGCGGTAAAACCACAAATAGCTTTTTACGAAATGTATGAAATACCTGGAATGAAAGCATTTAAAGAAACTTGTGAGTATGCAAAAGAAAAAGGAATGATAGTAATAGCTGACATAAAAAGAGGAGACATTGGTTCAACTGCTGCGCGGATATTCTAATGCGTTTTTAGGAAGAACATCAATAGGAGAAAAAGAAGAGGCAATATATGATGTTGATTTTGTTACTGTAAATGCTTATATGGGAACAGACTGTGTTAAACCATTTATAGAAGATTGTAAAAAATATAACAAAGGTATATTTATTCTAGTAAAAACTTCTAATCCTTCATCAGGCGAATTACAAGATTTAAAATTAAAAAATGATAAAGAGGTATATGCACAAGTGGCAGAGCTAGTAGAAAAATGGGGAGAAGATTTAAGAGGAAAATATGGATATAGTAGTATAGCAGCAGTAGTTGGAGCAACGTATCCTGAACAGTTATCTCAAATAAGAGAAATAGCTCCACATACATACTTTTTAATTCCAGGGTATGGAGCACAAGGAGGAAAAGCAAGTGATATTGCATTAGGATTTGGTGACAATGGTTTAGGAGGGATTGTAAATGCTTCTAGAAGCTTAATGTGTGCATATAAATCAGATAGATGGGTAAACGAATTCAAGGAAGAAGATTATGCAAAAGCAACTAGAGCAGAAGCATTAAGGATGAAAGAAGAGTTAAACGAATTTATTAAATAAATAATATACAATAAGTATAACAACTGACTGAAGTATATAATCAAAAACGTATAATGAAATAAGGAGGAAATAGTATGGCAAAACAAAAACAAGCAGAACTAATAAGCAAAGAACAGCTTACATCAGATATATATAAATTTTGTATAAAAGCGCCTGAAATTGTAGAAGAGGCAAAACCAGGTAACTTTATTGAAATAAGAGTATCTGATCAAACAGAACCATTTTTAAGAAGACCGATAAGTATATATAATATAGATAAAGAGAAAGGATTACTTGAGTTTATTTTTCAAGTAAAAGGAAAAGGAACAGAAATATTAGCAAAAAAAGAAACAGGGAATTTAGTTGATATTGTTGGACCATTAGGACATGGAACTTTTAACTACCAAGATTATAAAAATTTAGCTATTATAGGTGGTGGAATAGGAATATTCCCTTTGTATGAGTTAGCTAAAACAGCAAAAAAGGAAAACAAAAATGTTAATATATATCTTGGTTTTAGAAACAAAGATTATGTTGTATTAGAAGACAAATATAGAAATGTAAGCGATAATCTAATTATTACAACAGATGATGGAAGTTATGCAGAAAAAGGATTTGCAATTAATTTCTTAGAAAAAGACATTGAAGAAGGAAAGATAGATTCAATTTATGCATGTGGACCATTACCAATGTTAAAGGCAATACAAAAGTTAGCTCTTGAAAAAAATATTCCATGTCAAATATCTTTAGAAGAAAAAATGGCATGTGGACTAGGCGTTTGCCTAGGATGTGCTGTAAAAACAGCCAATAGCCCTAAAGAGGCTCCAGAGTACTTACATGTATGCAAGGCTGGGCCAGTTTTTCAAGCTAAAGATGTAGAAATATAAATTGGATTGAAAAGGAGAGAAAAAATGAATACAAAGATTAATTTAGCGGGAATAGAAATGAAAAATCCGGTTACTGTTGCTTCAGGTACATTTGGATATGGAAGAGAATTTAGTGATTTTTTTGATTTGAGCAAATTAGGAGGAATCATCACAAAAGGAACATCTTTAAAACCAAGAAGCGGAAACAAACCTTCCAGAGTATGCGAAACAGCAAGTGGAATGTTAAATAGTATAGGACTACAAAATCCGGGAGTAGAATACTTTGCACAAAACGATTTACCATTCCTTAGAAAGTTTGATACAGCAATAATAGTAAATGCATGTGGAAGTAGTATAGATGAATATGTAGAACTTTGCAAAATATTAAATACATTAGATATTGATGGTGTTGAATTAAACTTATCTTGTCCAAATGTAAAAGCTGGTTGTATGGCATTTGGAAATACATATGAAGGAGTAAAACAGGTAACATCAGAAGTAAGAAAAGTATTAGATAAACCACTTATTGTAAAATTAACACCTAATGTGACAGATATTGCATCAATAGCAAAAGCAGTAGAAGATGCAGGAGCTGATGGAGTATCATTAATAAATACATTACTTGGAATGAAAATTGATATAAATAAAAGAAGACCAATGCTTGCAAACAACACAGGAGGACTTTCAGGACCAGCTATTAAGCCAGTTGCAGTTCGTATGGTATATCAAGTTGCTCAAGCTGTAAATATCCCTATTTTGGGTATGGGAGGAATTGTGAACGGAGAAGATGCAATTGAATTTATGCTTGCAGGTGCAAATGCTATTTCAATAGGAGCAGGCAACTTCATAGATCCTTATACCAGTGTTAATACTGTGAAGGGAATAGAAGACTATATGAAAAAATACCAAATAGATGATATAAATAGTATTGTCGGAAGTGTTGAAATGAACTAAGTTAATAAAAGACTAATACATGTAAATTATTAATTACTAGACAAAGTTTACTAATTGATAACTTATACATAAGTATTAGTCTTTTATATTTTTATTTAAATACATTCCTTGCCACAAATCATCTTCATTCAAAATTTTATCTAAACCATTTAAAACCCATTTTTTATGTATATTCCAATCAGGAGCAACAAGAATGTCCTTAGGAGCATCACCTGATACTCGATGAATAACAAAATTAGGATTTATATGTGTAATAATATAAACTAAGCATTTCAAATAATATTCTAAGCTAATGGGTTCATATAATTCTTTATAATATAAATCTGCTAATAGTGTATTTTTAACAACATATGTAGAATGTATTTTGACACCCTGAATAGGTAGAACATTAATAAAATTAACTGTATCTATAATATCTGAAAAAGTTTCATTAGGAAGTCCAACCATAATATGGGCAACTATATCAATATTATATTTATTTAGAATTTGAACAGCTTGTTTAAATTGATGACTAGAATATTTTCTGTTAATAAAATTACCTATTTCATCATTAGAAGTTTGCAATCCCAATTCTACACAAACATAATGTGTATTCTTATAAGAACTTAATAATTTAGCAATTTCTTCAGTTATACAATCTGGTCTAGTAGCGATTTCAAGTCCTACAATCCTAGGATCAATTAATGCAGCATCATACTTTAATTTTAAATTATCTAAAGTGTCATATGTATTTGTGAAGTTTTGAAAATAAGCAATAAATTTATTCGCACGCTTGCTACGATAACTAGAAAAGTAATCTTGAACTTGTTTAGTAATATTCAGAACTATATTTTCTTCTGTAGAACAATTAATCAAATCACCTGATCCCTTTTCACTACAGAAAATACATCCACTGTTAGATAAAGTACCGTCACGATTAGGACAAGTAAAGCCTCCATCAATGCAAATTTTTAAAGTTCTTTCTCCGAACTTTTCTTTAAAATATTTATTTAAATGTTTATATCTTTCTTTATTTTCCATAATATAAAAAGTATAACAAATATATAATATAATTTCAAATTATATTCAACATACAAATAAAAAAACTAGAATTCAAATTAATTCTAGTTTTATTTTTAAATAGATTTCTATTCTGCATCTGTTGTTGAAACTTCAGCATTTTTTCCACCAGGTCCAACATATTCAGCACTTCCGAATCCTAATATCATATAGAATATAACTGGTAAGAATATTAAACCAATAGTATATCCAACGTCTTTACCAAATGATTTTGAGAATTGATGTGTTTGGTAAATGTGAAGAACCAATACTGCAATTGATCCTATAACAGGAATGAAAGACGCTAAAAAGATAAGTAATAACCATGGAGAAACACCTGAAATTTTATATAAGATAACTAAATTGTAGATAGGTATAATTGCTTTCCAACCTTCTTCTCCAGCTTTAGTAAATAATTTCCACATAGCGATAATTTGTAAAACAACTAAAACAAGTGAAATTATTAAGAAAATACCGAAGAAAGCTCCTAAAGCTCCAAACGCAGCTGAAGTTGCAACATCAGATGTGTCTAATGAACTGTATCCATAGTAATCATAACTACTATATCCCATAATAAATCCTCCTTTTATTTTTTATAACTATATTTTCACATAAATGCAAAAAAATGTCAATAAAAAACAAAAAAAGACATAAAATATAAAATTTTTTAAATCTATTGTATAAAGAAAAACGTTTTGATATAATTTTTAAAGAATGTTTAAATAAGTTATTTGGATACAAAATTAAGGACGTTTTTAGAAAACTTTACAATCTTAAAATCAAAAAATAAAAGAAAGGATGAAAAAATATGAAAGCAATTGTTTTAAATAATCCATTAATACAACATAAGTTATCAATAATAAGAGATAAAAATACTGGTACAAAAGAATTTAGAGAAGTAGTAGGGGAGATAGCTACATTTTTATGTTATGAAGCTATGAGTGATGCTAGCTTAGAAAAAGTAAAAATAGAAACACCTATATGTACTACAGATGTACAAAAAATAGATGAAAATAAATATGCTTTTGTGCCTATTTTAAGAGCAGGAACTGGTATGCTAGAAGGTTTAGTAAAAGTAATGCCAAATGCTAAAATAGGGCATGTTGGATTATATAGAAACGAAGAGACATTAAAACCTGTTCGTTATTATTATAAAATGCCAAAAGATATAGCTAATAGAGAAGTAATTGTTTTAGATCCAATGCTTGCAACAGGGGGATCAGCAGTTGATACAATAACGATGTTAAAAGAAGATGGAGTTAAAAAAATTAAATTCTTATGTATAATATCAGCTCCTGAAGGAATAAAAAAATTGGAAGAAATATATCCAGATGTACAAATATACACAGCTGCAATAGACGAAAAATTAAATGAAGTTGGATATATTGTGCCAGGATTAGGAGATGCAGGAGATAGAATATTTGGAACTAAATAAATAAAAATAAATTCTAAAATTAACAAATAAAATCTTTAAATTATAACAGTCATAAAATTACTATTTGTTAATTTTAGAATTTTTGGTTATATTCTATAAAAAATTATTATAAAACACATTTATTTAACTATCTACAATTCTTGTTACTTTGTTTTTCGTTGTTTTGGTTTTGTTGATTTTGTTGATTGTTTTTATTACTTTTTTGATTTTTCTTATTTGACATAATAAACACCTCCATTCAAAACTTCAATTTTATTGTTACCTAAAAAACGAAATTTATTACATATAAAATAAAATTTGTTTTTTAAAAAAGTTTAGTATATAATATCTAAAAAGAAACACCAAAAATATAAAAATACATAATATAAAAATGATAAGGAAGTGTAATAATGTTTTTTGAAAATAAGAAATTAGAAGAATTTAACAATTATATAAGATTTAGAAAAATAGCAATTATTGGTTTGGGAGTTAGCAATTTGCCATTATTAGACTATATGTATGAAAAAAAAGCTACAGTTACAGTTTTTGATGATAGAGAAAAAGAATGTATACCAAATGAAATTATGGAAAAAATAAGTTCATATAAATTTAACTATTTTTTTGGAAAAGATAGTTTATCAAATTTAAAAAATTTTGATATTATTTTTAGATCTCCTAGTTGTTTACCTACACGAAAAGAATTAGCTGAAGAAAAAGAAAGAGGAGCAATTGTTACTACAGAAATTGAAATGTTAATGAAAATGTGTCCTTGTAAAATTATCGGGGTAACAGGAAGTGACGGAAAAACAACGACAACAAGTTTAATAAATCATATTTTAGAAGTTGCTGGTAAAAATGTATATTTGGGAGGAAATATAGGTATTCCTTTATTCACAAAACTTTCAGAGATAAAACCTGATGATATAGTCGTATTAGAACTAAGTAGTTTTCAATTGATGGAAATGGATGTTAGTCCTGATATATCTGTTATTACCAATATAACACCAAATCATTTAAATATACATAAAGATTATCAGGAATATATAGATGCTAAGAAAAATATTTTTAAATATCAAAACGAAAAAGGTATTTTAATATTAAATTATGATAATGAAATAACAAGAAATTGTGGTAAAGAAGCGCAAGGAAAAGTTATCTTTTTTAGCAGTAATGAAAAGTTAGATGATGGATATATAATAGATAATGGAATTATAAAGAAATGTGATGATAAAATCAGAAAACATATACTAAATACCAACGAAGTACAATTAAAAGGAAAACACAATTATGAAAATATAGCAACAGCATTAGCGGCTACAGAAACTATAGTTGATATAGATACTGCTGTAAAAGCCGTAAAAGAATTTACAGCAGTTGAACATAGATTAGAGTTTGTAAGAGAAATTAATAATGTTAAGTGGTATAATGATTCAGCTAGCTCTTCACCTACAAGAACAATTTCTGGATTAAATGCATTTGAAGAAAAAATAACATTAATTGCAGGAGGATACGATAAAAACTTAGATTATGAACCAATTGCAAAACCAATTATTGATAATGTAAGTAATTTGATTCTTATGGGGCAAACTTCTGGGAAGATATTTGAAGCTGTAAAACAAGAATTGGAAAACGAAAATAAGGAATTACCAATATATATGTGCAACAGTTTAGAAGAGACAGTAAAACTAGCCGAAAAAGTAACAAAACCAGGTGAAATTGTGCTATTTTCACCTGCAAGTGCAAGTTTTGATATGTTTAAAAATGCAGTAGAAAGAGGAAAAAAATTCAAAGAAATAGTACAAAATATATAATAATTTTCACAAAATAGGAAACCTTCTCATATGATATATAAAATATGAAGGAGGTTTTTGTATGAATGAACAATCATATGAACAGTACATAAGAAGCATATTAGGCTATTCAGATAACAACATATATGATAATTCTTATGTAACAAATTCTAGACAAACTACAAATAATGATATGTTAGAAGAATGTTATCCGGAAATATATAAAATTGTATATCCTATGGTAACTACTGCTTGTAATAATAATACTGTTCCAGTTACAAGAGAACTAGTAGAAAATCTGACAGATGAGATATATTCAGCAGTTGAAACTAATACAGAGATAGGAATTAATATTACTTTAAAAAATGAAGTTAAAACTAACCACAGCATGAGTAATAATGTTAAAAGTGAACCTATACGAAGAGAAACAAAAATGCAAAATTCAAATGTTGAAAGAGAAAAGGAAAATAGGGGAGAAGATAGACAAATTGGAAATAGAGGATTGAGAGATTTAATCAAAATTTTATTGATTAGAGAATTAATTGGAAGACCTGGTTTTCCAGGCCAACAACGACCACCATTTCCTCCAAGACCAAGGCCACCATTTCCCGGAGGACCTAATCCAGGCCCGGGCCCAGGACCTGGTCCAAGACCACCAATTATGCCAAGAAGTAATTGGTTATATGAAGATCTATATGAATAAAAATAAAACATAAAAACAAACCATACTATTTATAAGTATGGTTTTTAAATTTTCAAAAATTTCCATATATACAAATTAATTTTTGCATATAATTTTTCTTTTTGCAAAAAATAAAATTGATAAATATTGAAAGGTGGTAAAAAAATGAAAGTTAACGAATGTATGTGTAATGATGTTTGTTGTATAAAACCAAACACAAAAATTGATGAAGCTGTTAAATTAATGAGTGAAAATCATATTGGATGTATTCCTGTATGTGATGAAAACAATTGTATTTGTGGAATAGTAACAGATAGAGATATATTATTAAGATGTGTAGCATGTGAAAAAGATATAAAAAATACTAACATTAGTGATGTTATGACATCAAATGTATGTACTTGTAAGCAAAATGAAGACATGACAAATGCAGAATCAAAAATGGCTCAAAATCAAATAAGAAGATTACCAGTATGTGATGATAAAAATCATGTAGTAGGAATATTGACATTAGGTGATTTAGCTCATAATGATAGAGAACTAGGAAAACAAGAAGTTTGTACAACAATTGAAAATATATGCAATTGTAATGGACAAGAAAAAAATGCAGAATAAAAATGTTTATTAAGAGGATGGATAATCTCCATCCTTTTTACATATACTAAGATAAGGAGTAAAATTATGGTATATGATGTTTCTTATTGGACAAGAGTAGGAAAAAGAATTTTATATGTAATATTTATTTTGCTAGGTTTATATATAGGACTAAAGCTTTCTATATTTTATATGCCTTTTTTAGTAGCATTCATAATCTCATTAATGATAGAACCAGCAATAAAATATATTATGAAAAAAACAAATTTAACTAGACGAACAAGTTCTATAATAATATTTGTGATTGTTTCTATAGTAATATTAGGTAGCCTAACTTGGCTTATTATTACATTATTCTCAGAATCATCGAGTTTATTACAAGGACTTAATGATTATTTTGAAAAGGCACATCAAATATTTGACGACTTTATGAAAAGCTTTGATTTTGATAAAATACATTTGTCTGATGAAATTTTAGGTGTTATACAAAATTCTACAGGTGATATATTAAATAATTTATCTAATTGGATAAGAAAATCATTAACGAATTTATTAGATGTAGTAACAAGTTTACCATCTATTGCTATTTGCATTGGTATTGCTGTTATTGCATTATATTTTATTTGCGTAGATAAAATATATATACTTGATCAAATTGAACACCATTTGCCTAAAGTATGGGTAAAAAAAATTGGAAGTCATATGAGAGAATTGATAAAGACCTTAGGAGGATATTTAAAAGCAGAAGCCAGCCTTATATTGGTATCGTTTATTATCTCTTTAATAGGGTTATATTTGCTGAAAATAATAGGATTTAATATACAGTATCCATTATTAATGGCACTATTTATTGGATTTGTTGATGCCTTACCAATTTTAGGTTCTGGAACAGTAATGATTCCATGGGCTATTATTTGCGGAATTAATGGAGATATAAAACTTGGGATAGCTATTATTATATTATTAATTATAATGTCTGTTGTAAGGCAAATACTAGAACCTAAATTAGTTAGTAAAAATATAGGAGTTCATCCAATTTTTACTTTAATTGCTATGTATACTGGATTTAAATTTATTGGTGTAATTGGGTTGTTAATAGGTCCAATTGTATTGATTATTGTTAAAAACATATTTGCAAGTTTAATTGATCAGGGAGTTTTCAAAACGATTTTTGACAAAAAATAGGGGAGATAACAAAATTATTATCTCCCTTTAAATATATTATAAAATTAGAAATATTATAAAACATTTTCGTTTTCATCTTTACCTTCTATAATATTCTTAAATTCATTACTTTTTAAATATTTTTTAATATCATATGGAATTAATTCATAAGTTTGACCAGCCGAATCAAATATTTGATCTCTTATGCCATATATTTTATCAAAATATGAAATTAATGCTTTTTCCTGAGGTGACCCCTTTGGTACTTGGCCAATAATATTTCTGTAGTTTTTATAATCACTATATTCTTGGATTAGAACTTTATCTTTTTCTACATCATCTAATCTAGCGTGATATGCTTTAGGAGAAACATATGAGGTATATTCCTTAAATTGATTTACTTGTTTTTCATTACTAGGGTCAGGAATTTTACGTCTTTTCATTCCTTTGTTTTCCATTGTAGTATGAGCTGCATATCCAAAGTTGCCCTCTAAAAATTCATGTTTAGATTGTAATTGACATTCAATTGGACCAAATGGTGTATTTAAATAAATAAAATTAGAAACATATCCGACTACGTGCTCGTTTTTCTTTAATTCCATTAAAGGTAATATGCAAATTATTTAATAGCTCAGAATTATTAAATATAGAGTTCATTTGTCTTGTTAATACTTCTAAATCTAACTTGTCATATATTCTAGAAGAAAACTCTTCTAATAGCTTCATGAAATTTATATCGCCATAAGGAAAATCGTCTTCATCAATTATAGTATCTTCATCAGAAGAGTCATGTATAATTGCTAATGTTTCATCGATACTAGAATCTAATTTTTTATAATGATCGATTAAATTAGTTGCATTTGGTGAGATAGTAGGAAAAATTTGTCGTATTATTTCTTTACATTTTGTATAGTATTCTAATTTAGATACTTTATATAAATATTTAGGGGAGATAGAAAACTCATCTTCCAATAAATTAGTTTGAAATTCTTGCATTTTTCCTAAAAAATCTTGATTTTTAATTTTCTCATCAATAAGGTTACTTAATTCTGAATCATTAGAATGATAGGTAGAAGGTCTTGTTTGTAGAACAATCTTCATAGCCATCACATCTTGTATATCTTTTATAGATATACTATACTGTGTTTTCTCATCATTTGATTTCAAATCAGAAGCATCATTTCTTGACATATAATCTAAAATTTTATCTGTAATAGATTTAGGAGTTTTAAATCTATAATTTATTTCTATTCCATAATTTTGAAAATATTTATGATGTTCTATCATAATAGCTGATATCATCATTTGAAAATATTGTTTGGCTTCAGGAGAATCTGCAATTTTATTGTTTTTTGCAAATTCTGTTTCTAAAGTTTTTAGAAGAAGATCTCGGGATTGTTCTTGTGAAAAGCTATCCCAAGATCCTTCAAATTTTAATCCTTGTTTAAATTCGTTTTCCATTGTAATATAATCACATCCTTAGTAAATATGCTAAATGTATATTTTATTCCCATTCAATAGTTGCTGGTGGTTTAGATGTAATATCATAAACTACACGATTAACATGTTTTACTTCATTAACAATTCTTGAAGATACTTTTTCTAATACTTCATATGGTATTTTACTCCAAACACCTGTCATAAAGTCTGTTGTTTCAACAGCTCTAAGTGCGACTGTGTAATCATAAGTCCTTTCGTCACCCATAACTCCTACTGATTTTAAATTAGTTAATACTGCAAAGTATTGATTTATATTTTTGTGTAATCCAGCGTTTGCAATTTCTTCTCTAAATATACTGTCTGCATCTTTAAGGATTGTAAGTTTATCATCTGTTATATCTCCAATAACTCTAATTGCTAGACCAGGTCCAGGGAATGGTTGACGATAAACTAAATTTTCTGGTATTCCTAATTCTAATCCTGTTTTTCTAACTTCATCTTTAAATAAATCTCTTAAAGGTTCTATTATTTCTTTAAAATCAACATAGTCAGGTAGTCCACCAACATTGTGATGACTTTTTATTACAGAACTTTTTCCTAATCCACTTTCAATTACATCAGGATAAATAGTTCCTTGAACTAAGAAATCTACAGTTCCAATTTTTTTAGCTTCTTCTTCAAATACTCTTATGAATTCTTCACCAATAATTTTTCTTTTTGTTTCAGGATCTGAAACTCCAGCAAGTTTATTTAAAAATCTATCTTTTGCATTTACTCTAATGAAATTTAAATCGTAATTTTTTGTAAATACTTCTTCAACTTCATCACCTTCGTTTTTACGAAGAAGTCCATGATCAACAAAAATACATGTTAAATTTTTACCAATTGCTTTTGAGAGTAATACAGCAGCAACTGAAGAATCAACACCTCCAGATAATGCACATAAAGCTTTTTTGTCTCCAATTTTTTCTTTTAATTTTTGAATACTTTCTTCAACAAAAGAAGAAATAACCCAATCTCCAGTACATTCACAAATATTAAATAAGAAATTTCTAATAACTTGAGTTCCATTTATAGAGTTATTTACTTCAGGATGGAATTGAATTCCATATAATTTCTTTTCTCTGTTTTCCATTGCAGCATTAGGGCATGAAGATGTAGAACCTATATTTTTAAATCCTTCTGGAACACTTTCTACAAAATCAGTATGACTCATTAAAAATTTATTTTCGCTATCAAATCCTTGGAAAAGGGGAGAGGTGTTATCGATTTTTACGTCTATTGTTCCATATTCTCTTTTATTTGCTCTTTCAACATTTCCTTTTAATGTATGTGTCATAAGTTGCATACCATAACAAATACCAAGTACAGGTATTCCTAATTCAAAAATTTCTTTTGAACATTTAGGTGATTCTTCACCATACACACTTGCTGGTCCTCCAGTAAATATAATTCCTTTTGGATTTTTTTCTTTTATTTGTTCAATTGTAATATCAAACGGAACTACTTCCGAATATACATTACATTCTCTTACTCTTCTTGCTATTAATTGATTGTATTGTCCACCAAAGTCTAAAATTAAAATTAATTCGTTTTTCAACACTTTTACCTCCAAATTTAAATTTAGTATATTTTATCATATAATGTCAAAAAAAACAAGTAGAAGACTATATGTCTTCTACTGTTTTAACCGCGAAAAATTTTGGATTATAGCCTTTTTTAATGAATTCGTTTATTACGTCATCAGAAATAGGGGTTATGTCTGCTTTAATACACTTCCGGTGCTTCCATTGATTGTCGTCCCATTTTATAAAATGATAATCATATGCATCAGGACGACCTTCATAGTCGAAGTGATATGGAATGAATCCAAAAAAGGCAATTAACCATTCACCTTTTTCTAAAGGTGAGTTTTGGTTAGCTAAAGATCTACAAGAGCGGTTAAACTCTTTGAGTTTTTCCCGAATTACATCTTCAGGGTTTTGTGATTGATGATACCATAAGTTTAAATCTAAAATACTTATGTCCATATCCTCAATCTGTAAAGCATAGGTCATACAATTGCAAGTTTTCATAGCTGTCACGAGCTCCTTTCAAATATAATATTATGTATATTATATCACATTTTGTCGAATAAATCAAAGTATACAGAGAATATAAAAAGAGGTACCTTTATCAAAGATACCTCTTAAAAAATTGATAGTTTGTTACTTAAATAATAGTTAATCGATTTTGATATTTCTAGCTACATATACTCCGCTAGCTGATGCCTGCATAAGACCCCTACTAAGTCCGGCGCCATCTCCGATAGCATATAATCCAGAAACAGATGTCTCCAACTGGTCTGATACCTTAATGATATTACTTGAAAATTTTGCTTCTAATGCATACAGCAAATTGTCTGGAGATGCAAATCCAGGTATTACTTTATCAAGCATATCAATAAAGTTGACAATGTCTGTCATTACTCGAGCTGGCATTCCCAAATTTAGATCACCTGGTATTGCAGAATGCAGAGTCGGACGAACACTATTTGTTTTTAAATTGTTAGCTCTTGTCCGGTTTCCGCTCTTTAAATCTCCCAATCTCTGAACAATAATACTACTGTCACTAGAATCAGAGAGATTGTTCATCTGGTGGGCAATTAATCTTGCATATCTACCAGGATTCTGATAGTTACCACCAAGCCCAAGTGTAACAAGCAAAGCAAGGTTTGTGTTTTCACTTTTTTTAATCTTGTTACTATGACCGTTGCACATAACTAATGGACCTAATGTAGGATCATCGTATGATTCTGTTGTAACGAATCCGCCTGGATTTTGACAAAATGTACGAACTTTATCTGCAAAAGGCGCAGGATTGGCAAAAAATTTGCCTTCATACATTAACTTATTTACATTATCCATGACTTCGTTACGTAATTCATATCTGACACCTAAGTCAATCGGTCCAGGCATTGTTGCAATGTCGTTTTTAACGCATTCTTCGAATAACCAATTTGATCCGACACGTCCAACTGCAAGAACGCAGGCTTTGGCTGTGAAGGTATTGCCATCATCAAGCAAAATGCCTTTAAACTGCTTACTTTCTTTGTCGATAATTAAAGAAGTACAACTTGTTTCTGTAAAAAATTGTACACCTTTTTCTTCGAGAGTATTTTGGAGTTTTTCAAAGATCAAATGGGCTTTTTCAGTACCCAAGTGCCGAATTGGCGGATTGGCAAGAGAAATGCCATTTCTGAGAGATTCCTTTTTAAGGATTGCGATTTGTTCAGGATGCGAAATACCTTCAACCTTTGTTGTTGCGCCAAATTTTAGGTTAATGCTATCAACATAATATACAAGTTCTTTAAAATGATTAATACCAGTATATATATGAAGATTTCCGCCAACTAATACTTCCTGATCATCGCTGTTGCACAGAGTTTCTTTACCATCAGACCAAGCGCCTGCACCGCTTACACCACACATTATATTGCATGGGTTGCACTTTTGACATTTACCAGTTTCTTTTTCCAAACATACCCGTTGTTCGACTCTTTTTCCTTTTTCATAGATTGCAATACGAATGTCCGGATGCAAAGTAATCAATTCATATGCAGTAAATAAACCACCTGGTCCACCACCAATTATAATTACATCAAAATCTGTCATATTAAGTCCTCCTGTCTTTTTTTATAATTTAGTTAAATTACAATAAAACTAATGAACGAGTAACATAATAAGTATACTACAAAAAGTAAAAAAAGTCAATAATACTATAATTTGGAAAGTGAGTAATTGCAAGTGTTTTATAAAATTTCACTTGTTGGAATATAAGTTTCGTCAGGTGGATAAACAAATTCATCATTAGGCTTATTTACATTTTTTATTTCAGTGATTTTCAAAATAGGCATGTCACCATGGTAATCTCCTTTAATAATTTCTCCTGTAACTTCAACCCATGTATTGTTATCAAAATTTTTGGCTTTATCATATTGGCATAAAAAGCCAACAACAACAGACTGCCTATCAGAAGAAATAATCATATCTCTAGCTAATATAAATTGATTCTCATTTAAGTCCAAAACTCTATAAACATATCCCGTAAAATTTATTTTTAAACCCACATAATTATCAATATTTTCGTGAACAGTTTTTAAAACATTTGTGTAATTATTAGTTGTTAACTTAGCAATATGATTTTTAGGGATGCAACTATCATTTTTAGGAGAATTTTTTGCACCAGTAAACATTTTAAACATAACGATACATACTACTAAAACAATAAAAATAATCATAGCTGAAAAAAATATTTTATATAATTTACTGCCATTAATTTTAAAATTATAAACAAACATTTCGATTCCTCATTTCTATTTGTAATGCTACTTAATTTTATGTGTTTTAAGTTAAAATATGCTTGTTATTTTTGCGTTAAATATAACTAGGGAGAAGGACAAAATAGTTAAGTATAATTTTTTACTAAAATTACTTGATTAAAAGATATTTTAATGATATATTAACAAAGTAGAAAAATATTTAAACTTAGGAGGACGATTTCAATATGAAACTATTTAAGTCATATAGTGAAAAAGAAGTAAAAAGAGTAAGACCATTAATCAACAAAATCAATGGTTTGGAAGAAGAAATTTCAAAATTAAGCGATAGCGAATTAAGATCAAAAACGGATTATTTTAAAAAACAATTAAAAGAAGGAAAAACACTAGACGATATATTACCTGAAGCATTTGCTGTAGTTAGAGAAGCTTCAAAAAGAGTATTAGGAATGAGACATTTTGATGTTCAACTTATAGGTGGTATCATTTTACATCAAGGTAGAATTGCTGAAATGAAAACTGGAGAAGGAAAAACATTAGTAGCAACATTGCCGGTATATTTAAACGCGCTAGAAGGAAAAGGCGTACATGTTATTACAGTAAATGACTATCTAGCAAAAAGAGATAGTGAGTGGATGGGAAAACTATATAAATTCTTAGGACTTTCAGTAGGTTTAGTTGTTGCTGGAATGGAACCTAAAGAAAAACAAGAAGCTTATAATGCAGATGTAACATATGGAACAAATAATGAATTTGGTTTTGATTATTTAAGAGATAATATGGTTATATATAAAGATCAATTAGTACAAAGAGGTCTTAATTATGCAATTGTTGATGAGATAGATAGTATTTTAATTGATGAAGCTAGAACACCATTGATTATATCTGGTAGAGCAAATGAATCTTCAGACTTATATAGAAAAGCAAATAATTTTGTTAGCAAATTGACACCTAAGGTTATTGTAGAAGAAGATATAAAAGATTTCGATCAAGCTGAAGATAACGAAAAATATGATTATATAGTAGATTTAAAAGCAAAATCTGCATCATTAACACAAAAAGGTATAAAGAAGGCAGAAGAAGCATTCAATCTTGAGAATTTCAATGACTTAGAAAATTCTACTTTAGTACATCATGTAAATCAAGCATTACGTGCACATGGGATTATGAAAAAGGATATTGATTACATCGTAAAAGATGGAGAAGTTTTAATTGTAGATGAATTTACAGGACGTATCATGTATGGTAGAAGATACAACAATGGTTTACATCAAGCGATTGAAGCAAAAGAAAAAGTTAAAATTGCTGATGAATCTAAAACTTTAGCTACAATTACTTTCCAAAACTTCTTTAGAATGTATGATAAATTATCTGGTATGACTGGTACAGCTATGACAGAAGAATCTGAATTTGAAGAAATTTATAACTTAGATGTTGTAGAAATACCAACTAATAAACCAATGATTCGTGATGACCAAAATGATGTTATTTATAAAAACGAAAATGCAAAATATAAAGCAATAGTAGAAAGTGTAAAACAAAGTCATGAAAAAGGACAACCAGTATTAATTGGTACAGTTTCAATTGAAAAATCAGAAAAGCTAAGTAAATTATTAAAAGAAGCAGGAATTAAACATGAAGTGTTAAATGCAAAATATCACGAAAAAGAGGCCGAAATTGTTGCACAAGCGGGTAAGTACGGTGCAGTTACAATAGCAACAAACATGGCAGGACGTGGTACTGACATTATGCTTGGAGGAAATAGTGAATTCTTAGCAAAAGAAGCTATGAGAAAGAAAAAGATTTCTCCAGAATTAATTGAAGAAGCAAATACTTATTATGAAACAGATGATCAAAATATAATAAAAGCTAGAGAAGAATTTAATGAATTAGTAAAAAAATATGATAATGAAATCAAAGAAGAAAAAGAAAAAGTAATAAACGCTGGTGGTTTGAAAATCATTGGTACAGAAAGACATGAATCTAGAAGAATTGATAACCAATTAAGAGGTCGTTCTGGACGTCAAGGAGACATAGGTGAATCTAAATTTTATATTGGTCTAGACGATGATTTAATGAAAATATTTGGTGGAGATGCTATTACAAAAGTATATAATACATTAGGTGCAGATGAGGATATGCCAATAGCTTCTAAAATGATATCTAGAGCCGTTGAAAATGCGCAAAAGAAAGTAGAAGGTAGAAACTTCAGTATTCGTAAAAATGTATTAAAATATGATGATGTTATGAATGCTCAAAGAGAAATAATATACAAACAAAGAAGACAAGTTCTTGATGGTGAAAACATTCATGACAATATTATAAACATGATAGAAACAGTAGCAGATAGCATTGTAGGAATGTTCATAGAAGGAGAAGAACAACAATTAAATGTTGAATCTTTAAATACTGAAATAATCAATATTTTCGGAATTGATATGTTAGAATATATTAAAGAAAATAAAAACAATACTGAAAATATCATAGAAGAATTAAAGAAAAAATCTATGGAAATATACGAACAAAAAGAAAAAGAAATTGGTTCAGAACAAATGAGAGAACTTGAAAGAGTAGTAATGCTTAAAGTTGTTGACGAAAAATGGATGGATCATATTGATAGTATGGATGAATTAAAAAATGGTATAGGTCTTCGTGCTTATGGTCAAAAAGATCCTGTGGTTCAATACAGACTTGAAGGATTTGATATGTTTGATGAAATGATCAGTGATATTAAAGTTGACGTTACAAAAATATTAATGCATATTAGAGAACAAGGCGAGACAAAAAGACAAGAAACAGTAAAAATTACAGGTGCTGCATTAGAAGCTATTCATAGTGTTGACGGTGGTTCAAAAATAGGAACAGATGTAGATAGAACAGTAAAAAATGAAGGCCCAAAAATAGGTAGAAATGACCCTTGCCCTTGTGGAAGCGGGAAAAAGTACAAAAACTGTTGTGGTAAATAACATCGCAAACCCTTATAAAATAAGGAATTGTTAAAAATAGAAAAAATGATAAATTTGTCCACAGATGACAATTTGTCCA
>CAKPRW010000010.1 GCA_934183045.1 uncultured Clostridia bacterium | reverse complement strand
TTAATATAATAAAAATAAATAAAACGACACATTGCCTATTAATACAACGTATCGTTTATTTCCTATAATTATTTTTTACTTATAAAATAAAATGTTATTTATACAAATATTTTTGTGGGTTTACATGTTGACCATTAATTCTTATTTCTAAATGTAAATGAGCACCTGTTGAATTTCCTGTTGAACCTACTGCTGCTATAACATCCCCTGCATTTACTTTTTGTCCAACAGTCACATACATTTTACTAGTATGTGCATACCATGTTTCTACACCATTTCCATGACTAACTTTTACTAAATTTCCGTATGATCCACTATAACTAGCATTAGTAATAGTACCATCAGCAACAACTTTTATTGGTGTACCTGTTGAAGTTGCAATATCTAATCCTGTGTGATTAGATTTTCTAATTCTACTACTTACTCCATATCTTGATGTTATAGTACCTGTAATTGGTTTTACAGCAAGTTTTATACCATTAACTGTTGGTGTAGAATCTTCTTGCTTTTCTTCAGTTTGAGTATCTTCTTGTTTTTCCAATACTTGATTAGCTTTTACACTAATTTCTTTTTTTGCAATTTCCATATCAGCTACATTTACTTCATCTTCATTTTGAGTATATTTTTCGTCAATTGTTAAATTCAATTCTTTGTTTTCTTCTTTTAATATATTAGTTAACTCTTCTGCTTCGTCTATTGTGTTTACTTTTTCAATAACATCATTTTCTAATGCTATTTCATAATATTTATATGTTACTATAATATTATCTTTCATACTTGAAACTATTTGTTCATTACTTGTTTCAATATCTCTATTTACTAATTTTAATTCGTAATCCGGATTATCTTTTATTTCTACAGAATCAACATTTACATTTTCATTTTGAATAATTTCATTTTTTATACTTTCTTGTAATGATTTTTTTGTGTCTGTATATACTAATTCTGTTCCGGCAATACTTACTTTATATATTGGTTTATATTTTATTAATATTATCGCGGTTATTAAACCAAAAGCTACTATTATAATGTTAAAATATTTCAAAATTTCTTTTGTACAATATTTTACTCTTTTACTTAAAATATATATCCACACTCCTTTTTTAGTTTTTTTATTACGCGACTAATCTCTATTATACTATATATTTTGCCAAAAATCAAATTATGTATACCTTTTAAGGTGTTTTTTTACTATTTTTTAGTTAAATTTTTATTATTTCCTTGCTAAATATACATATTTTTCTTCTTTTTCCTAGTTTTTACTTTATTTTTTTCGTTTTTTCTATTATACTAATAATCATATTAGTTAATTTTTATTTTATGAAACCGCCTATATTAACTTCATAGTTAAATATGTATGTTGTGTTTCTGTAAATTTAAACCATAAAATGCTATATTACAAATATAAAATAAGGAAGGTGATAAAAATGGCATTGGATTATAATGTAATCGGACAAAGAATAAAACAAGCAAGACTTGCAAAGAATATGACTCAAGAAGACCTAGCAGAAAAAATAGATATTTCTGTTGCATTCTTAAGTAGAGTAGAAAGAGGAAATTCACATATTAACCTAAAAAGATTAAACCAATTATGCGGTTTGTTAGATGTTACAGAAGGTTACCTTTTAAATGGAGCTTCTAGCAATTCTACAAATTATTTAAATAAAGAATTTTCTGAATTATTGAAAAATTGCTCACCTGAAAAACAAAAATTAATATATAATATAGCTCAAGTAATTGCAGAATCTTAATAAGATATAATAAAAATAGACTATGATATTACAAATATTAAGTCTGTTTTTTTATTTTTGTCTTTTTTAATTGCTAAAACTTTTTCGTTGTGCTATTATATTATTTGGAAAAAATGTTAATAATATTTACAAATATATGGAGGTAAAATATGAAGTTTAATCAATGGAATGATTTTAAAAAAGGTGATTGGGAATCAGAGATTAATGTAAGAGATTTTATTCAAAGAAACTATACACCTTATGAAGGAGACAGTTCTTTTTTAACAGGAACAACAGAAAAAACAAAAAAATTATGGGATGAAGTCCTAGAATTGTATAAAAAGGAAAAAGAGTCAGAAGGTTCAGTTTTAGATATAGATACAAAAACTGTTTCTACTGTATCTAGTCATGAAGCAGGTTATATCGATAAAGATTTAGAAGATATTGTAGGTCTTCAAACAGATGCTCCTTTAAAAAGAGCAATTATGCCATTTGGTGGAATTAGAATTGTAGAAAAATCTTGCGAAGCTTATGGTAGAAAAGTTGATGATGAAGTAGAAGAAGTATTTCATAAATATAGAAAAACACATAATGATGGTGTTTTCGATGTATACACACCAGATATTAGAGCAGCAAGAAGTTCTCATTTAATTACTGGACTTCCAGACGGTTATGGACGTGGAAGAATAATTGGAGATTACAGAAGAGTAGCTTTATATGGTGTTGATATTTTAATAGAAGAAAAGAAAAGTGAATTAGATGTATTAAATGTGGACGAATTGACAGAAAGTGTAATTCGTGAAAGAGAAGAAATAAGTGAACAAATAAAAGCTTTAAATGCATTAAAACTTATGGCTTCAAAATATGGATTTGATATTTCTAAACCAGCATCAAATGCAAAAGAAGCTGTACAATGGTTATATTTTGGATATTTAGGAGCTATAAAAGATCAAAATGGTGCTGCAATGAGTATTGGTAGAACATCTACTTTCTTAGATATATATTTTGAAAGAGATCTAAAAAATGGAATTATTAGCGAAGAAGAAGCTCAAGAAATAATGGATCATTTTGTAATGAAATTAAGATTAGTACGTTTCTTAAGAACTCCAGAATATAATGAATTATTCAGTGGAGATCCTGTTTGGGTAACAGAAAGTATTGGTGGAATGGGTATAGATGGTAGAACATTAGTTACAAAAAATTCATTTAGAATCTTGCATACTTTAGAAAATTTAGGGCCTGCACCAGAACCAAACTTAACAGTTCTTTGGTCAACAAGATTACCTGAAGGATTTAAAAGATTTACTACAGACTTGTCAATAAAAACATCATCTATTCAATATGAAAATGATGATTTAATGAGAATCACTCTTGGAGATGATTATGGAATTGCTTGTTGTGTTTCTCCAATGAAAATAGGTAAACAAATGCAATTCTTTGGTGCTAGAGCAAACCTTGCAAAAACTCTATTATATGCAATTAATGGAGGTAAAGACGAAAAAACTGGAAAACAAGTTACTCCTAAATATGAACCAATAACTTCTGAATATTTAGATTATGATGAAGTTGTTGAAAAATTTGATCAAATGATGGATTATGTGGCTAAAATATATATAAAAGCTTTAAATGCAATTCACTATATGCATGACAAATATTCTTACGAAGCTATTGAAATGGCATTACATGATAGAAAAATATATAGAACAATGGCTTGTGGAATTGCTGGATTATCAGTAGTTGCTGACTCTTTATCTGCAATTAAATATGCAAAAGTAAAAGTAATTAGAGATGAAAACGGTTTAGCAACTGATTATGAAATAGAAGGAGATTTCCCTAAATTCGGAAACGATGATGATGCTGTAGATCAAATTGCAGTTAATATTGTAAAAACATTTATGAATAAACTAAGAAAACATCAAACTTATAGAAATTCTACACACACATTATCAATTTTAACAATAACATCAAATGTTGTATATGGTAAGGCAACTGGAAATACACCTGATGGAAGAAAAGCCGGTGCTCCATTTGGACCAGGAGCAAATCCATTACATGGAAGAGATACTAATGGAGCTTTAGCTGTAATGAACTCTATTGCAAAATTGCCATTCGATTCTGCAGAAGATGGAATATCTTATACATTCTCAATAACACCAGGAACACTTGGAAAAACAGAGGATGAAAGAATTAATAATTTAGTAAATATGTTGGACGGATATTTTTCACAAACAGGTCATCATATAAATGTAAATGTATTTGATAGAAGTTTATTAGAAGACGCAATGGAACATCCAGAAAAATACCCTCAATTAACAATAAGAGTATCTGGATATGCTGTAAACTTTACAAAATTAACAAGAGAACAACAACTAGATGTAATAAATAGAACAATACATGAAAAAATTTAGAAGAATTGTGCCAAATTGAATAAATCTTTTTGGCACTCTTTTTTAGAAAGGAAATAAAATGGACAAAAAAGACTTAAAATATTATGCCAAAGTACATTCAATTGAATCTTTTGGAACAGTTGATGGACCTGGAATTAGATTTGTATTATTTCTGCAAGGTTGTCATTTACAATGTAAATACTGCCATAATAGAGATACTTGGGATATCAACTCTGGTGAATATAAATCTTTAGATGATATTTTTGATAAAATTATGAGATATAAAAACTATATTTATCCTAACCGGAGGAGTCACCGTTACAGGAGGAGAACCTCTTCTACAAGTAAAATTTCTTATAGAGTTGTTTAAAAAATTGAAAAAAGAAAATATCCATACTTGTATTGATACTTCAGGCATGGTAGCATTAACAGAAGATATAAAACTTTTACTCACTTTAACAGATTTGGTTTTATTAGATATTAAACATATTAATAATGAGAAATGTAAAAATTTAGTTGGTTTCTCAAACAAATTAGAATTGGAATTTGCCAGGTATTTAAGTGATAACAATATTCCTGTATGGATTAGGCAAGTTTTAGTCCCTGGATATACAGATGATAAAAATGATTTGTTGGAACTAAAAAATTTTCTATCAACACTATCAAATATAGAAAAAATAGAATTATTACCTTATCATAATATGGGGTCATATAAATGGAAAAAACTTGGTCAAAAATATGAATTAGAAAATGTAAGACCGGCAACAGATGAAGATGTAAGAAGAGCAAAGGAAATTTTAGGTATTTCTTAATTTCCTTTGCCCTTTATTTTGTTTAATTTATAGTTGTACTTGTTGCACCTGTTCCAACTACTTCTTCTTGAAGTGACCTCCAAGTATTACAACCTACAATTCCGTCTGCCGTTAATCCTCTTGAACGTTGATAACTTACTACTGCATTATATGTCGCTAAACCAAATATTCCATCTAAACCATTTGTACGAAATCCTAGTGTATTCAAGTCATCTTGAGCAATTAAAACATAATTGCTTAAGCTTCCTCTTCTAAGTGTAGGAAATCCTCCTGTTGAACAAGCTGGCTTACCGAAACCTTTTGTCAAAATGTACCCATGTTGGCGTTAAAGATATAGGTTCTACATAAGCCCATACGCCAGAATTATTCGCACTATTCCACAAAGCTCTTCTTCTACTTGCTGTTAATGTTTGACCCACATCAAAAGCAACTCCTGCATAATGTTGACTTTGGTTTCCATGTCCCCCCTCGTATGGTCTTTTAAATGCAAATCCTACTGATATTGGTGCACCAAATATATATCTTTGGCTATTCCAACTTTGCATTGTTCTTTTTGTCGTCCATAAAATGTTGCTTTTGCTTGATCCTCTAAATTCTCTTACTCTTAATGTACCATTAGTGTTATATGGCATAGGTTCAGATTCTCCTTTATAATATGTCTCCATTCTATCAGTATCATTATTGAAAACAATTATTTTTGCCATAAAAAAATCCTCCATAATATTTTTATATATATTATGAAAGAATTTTTATTTTAGTGTCTTTTTTATTTAACTTCTCTTGCTTTAACTACAACTCTTTGCTTACTATCATCTGTACATGTAATTAAAGTTACTTCTTTATTTCCATTTGTAAGCTGTGTAGTACAACTTACATCTGTTGGATCTACTTGATATTTATTATAAACTCTATAATTTATTGCTCTTCCTGATAAATCTGTTATTTCAATTATATCTCCTGCTGTTAATGTAGGAACTTTACTAAAGAATTTTTTATTTCTATAATTGTGTCCTACTATACAAAAGTTTCCTTCCTCATTTGGTTCTGGTCCCCAGAATTTAGTTGGAGATATTTTTAGCAAAGCTTCTGTCTCAGCAGCAGAACTTGTTTGTCCTTCTAGCACTGCATATTTAACATTTATTTTTGGAATATATACTGTTGCAATAGATGCATATTTATATCCTTCTTTTGTTGCTTGGAAATTTTTGTTAGAACTGGTTGAAACTTTTGGTTGCTCTTGTTGTGTTTGTGTATCTGTGTCACTTCCTTGATCATCATTTAAAACAACAACTAATACATTACTTTTAGCAACTGTAGTATCTTCTCCTATTTCCATATTTTCTAATATTTCTTGTGAAGCTTCTTCACTTTTATTTCTATCATATTCTGCATAAATGTATAATGAAACTAAAATGCACACTAAAAAAATGGATAAAAGAAAATTGAATTTATACATTTTCTTTTTCCTTTTTAGTTCAGGTGTAATATACAATTTTTCCGTTACTAAAATTTGATTCATTATACTCTCCTATTTTATACTTCATTAATATTATATCATGAAATATAATTAATTTAAATAGTTATATTAAAATTTTATTTGTAATTTCAGCAAAATCTTGTAATGTTAGCTTTTCAGCTCTTATATTAATATCTAATCCTATTTCTTGTAATATCTTAATGCCTTCTTCCTTATTTTCAAATACCTTTGCATTTGTTAATGAATTTAACAATGTTTTTCTTCTTTGCATAAAAGCACATTTTATAATTTTAAACATTTCTTTTTTGTTTTTTACATCTACTGGCACTTTATTTCTAATATCTAATTTTATTACTTCTGATGTAACATCTGGTCTTGGTATAAAGCAATCATTTGTTACTTCAACAATTTTTTGTGATTCTGAGTAATAATATACCGAATATGTTATTGCTCCCGTATTATTTTCTCCGGGAGTTGCTATAAGCCTATCTGCAACTTCTTTTTGTATCATAACTGTTATGCTTTTTAAGTCAAGTTGTTCTTCTAATAATTTCATTATAATTGGAGTTGTAATATAATATGGTAAGTTTGCTACTATCTTTGCATATCTGATATTGTTTCTTTCTTTTTCATTTTTTATTATTGTCTGTAAATCTACTTTTAGAACATCTTCATTTATCAGTTCAAAATTCTCATATAAAGAAAATCTATCTTGCAATATATTTATCATATTTTTATCAAGCTCTATACAAATAACTTTTCCTGCTCTTTCAAGTAATTCTTTAGTAAGAGTTCCTAAACCCGGGCCTATTTCTATAACTAAATCTTCTTTAGTTATCTCACTACTTTCAACAATCTTTTCTACTGCCTCATCATCAATTAAAAAGTTTTGTCCAAGTGATTTATTTGCCTTAATATTATATTTTCTCATAATAAATTCAGTTTCTTCTTTTATACTACTCACTATTTATTCTCCTTTTTAAATTTAATATAATTAGTCATATTAAATTTATTATCTTTATATTTTATTCTATTATAATTGGCTGATTTTTTCAAGTTATTATTGCTTTTTATTGTTGTTTCATATAAAATATAGTTACTATTTATAATAGTATTTATTTAATAACTCTTAATTATATATTAATTATTAATTTATATTAAAAAAAGTATCAAAAGAGGCGAATTTATGAAAAATAAAGAAAATAAAAAAGGCTCTTCTAAAGTAGTCAAAATGAAAACAAAATTTCATTCAAAAAACTTAGTATCTACTAAAAAATTGAAAACAGTTTTAATAGTTTGTATACTTATTTTCATTTTATTATTAATTAGAATTGGTTTTCTTCAATTTGTACAAGGAAACTATTTGAAAGAACTTGCATATAAACAACAAACTATTAATCAAATTATTAGTCCTAAAAGAGGAAATATATATGATTCAACTGGAAAAGCTTTAGCAATTAGTGCTCAAGTTGATACTATAACTATAAATCCTGAAAAAATCAAAGCTAACTCTGATGAAGAAACTACTGCATTAAAAGAGAAAGTTGCTAAAGGATTATCTGATATATTCGAGCTTGATTACCAAGAAGTGTTATCTAAAGTAAACAGTGATTCTCAAGTTGAAACAATTATAAAGAAAGTTGAACAAGATAAAGTAGATAAACTAAAATCATGGATGGATGAAAACGATATAAAAGTTGGTATTAATATAGATGAAGACACTAAAAGATATTACCCTTATAGTACAGTTGCTTCAAATGTTATCGGATTCTGCGGTAATGACAATCAAGGTTTAAGTGGGATAGAATATAAATGGGATTCTATTTTGACTGGAACTCCTGGAAAAATTGTTAGCTATAAAGGTAGTGATCAAAAAGAAATTCCAAATTCTGAAGAAACATACATATCTGCTGAAAATGGTAGTGACTTAACTCTTACAATAGATTTAAATATTCAAACAATTGTTGAAAAATATTTAAAACAAGCTGTTGAAGATAATTCTTGTTCAAGAGGAGGAAATGTTATTGTTATGAATCCAAAAACAGGTGATATTATGGCAATGGCATGTTATCCAGATTATGATTTGAACACACCTTATACTCCTAATTCTACATTAGCTAAAACATATGATTCTTTGTCAACAGAACAAAAAGGAGAAGCTTTATATAAAATGTGGGCTAACAAATCTGTAGCAGAAACATATGAACCTGGATCAACTTTTAAGATTATTACCGCTTCTGTAGCCATCCAAGAAAATATAACTACAACAGATAAAGCTGGAGATTTTTATTGTAAAGGTTATGAGGAATTTGCAGATGTTTCTAATTCTACAATAAAAATCCGTTGTTGGAGAACTGAACCTCATGGGGTACAAACTTTAAGACAAGCACTTTGTAATTCTTGTAACCCAGCATTTATGCAACTTGGAAAAAGAATTGGTGCTCCTACACTTTATAAGTATTATAAAGCATTTGGATTATTTGATTCTACCGATTCTGGATTATATGGAGAACAATCTAGTATTTTCCAAGATATAGATAAAGTTGGACCTGTAGAATTAGCTACAATGTCATTTGGACAAAGACTTAATATTACACCACTTCAAATGGCTACAGCTATTTCTTGTGTAGCAAATGATGGTGTATTAATGAAACCTAGAATTGTAAAACAAATAACTAATTCAGAAAATAATTCTGTTAATGAAATTCCTACTACAAAAGTTAGACAGGTACTTTCAAAACAAACAGCAGAAAGTGTTAAATCTATGATGGAATCAGTTGTAACTCAAGGAACAGGTAGACATGCTGCTGTTGCTGGTTATTCAATTGGTGGAAAAACTGGTACTTCAGAACCAACAGAAAGTAATAAAGATGAAGGTTATGTTGCATCTTATGTTGCAATTTCTCCTGTAGAAGATACTCAAGTCGTATTACTACTTACATTATATGATCCTCAGGGTGCAAGCTATCAAGGTGGACAAGTTGCTGGTCCGGTAGTATCTCAAATGTTATCTGAAATATTACCATATTTAGGTATACCTTCTGATTCAACAACTTCATCAAGTACAAATTCTTCTAATTTGATTACTGTTCCAGATGTTAGAAATAAAACTGTAGCTGAAGCTGAAAAAACACTTAAAAACGCTGGATTTAACGTAAAAACATATGTAAATGGAGATAGTAATGCACTTTTAGTAGAAGATCAAATGCCAAAACCAGGTGCTTCTTTACAAAAGAATTCTACAATTGTTATTTATGGTGAAGGAAGTAATGTTGCAACATCTGTTTCTGTTCCTGATTTAAAAGGTATGAACGCTTCTGAAGCTACTAATACTTTAAAAAATAAGAATCTTAATATCAATATTGAAGGAAGTGGAACTGTTATTACTCAGGATTACTCAAAAGATGATTTGGTTCCTGAAGGTAGTATTATAAAAGTTACTCTTAAACAAACTTTAACAGATGCACATTAATTATATAAATGGACTGATATATATTCAGTCCATTTTTTCATTTTTCCAAAATTCATCTAATAGTTTGTCCATTTTGTTTATCATTCCATATTTGTTTAATATTTTTGTTATTAGGTCTTTTCTTTCTCCTTTTAAATAAGTCATCCACGCTTCTTCTTTATCTATATTTATTATTGCATTCTCATTAAATTTAGGTAATTCTAATACATGTAATTCATATTTTTCTATTTCACCATTTTTATTAGGATTACTACTTATATATATTTTTTGGTGATATCTTTCTGATTTGAGATATTCAAAATCTAAAATATTTATAGTTATTGTTTTTACCATTTTTCTATTATCATATTCTAGTTGATTCGAATGAATTTGGGCATAATATAGAAGCATTTTTCTTTGTATATAATAGCCATCTATAAATTGTATTCCAACATTTATTTCTTCATCGTCGATTAATTTTATTCGTACATCTGCTACGCCAAATTTTTCTTCAGATGGTAGGTACTTTTCTTTAGATTTTAAATATGGATTTAAATGAATCTCTTTTATTTTAATATCTAAGAACGTTTCTATAAAATCCTGGATTATATCTATATTCTCTTCTGAATTTAAAACTTTTCTTAATACAAAATTACTATTTGAAATAAAATTTCTATTCATGATTTAAATAAAAGCTTATTCCTCCTTGTTTGAATTTTATGTACTTAAGTATATTTGCTTGTATAATTGTTTGTCAATATATATTTTTACTTTTCCATGTGTTTTCGTCGCATTTTTCGACAAAAGCAAAGAATGTATGACTAAATCATACATTCTTCGATTTTTATACTTTTTATAACCTCTTCTATACTTTCTTTTGGAGTTGAAGCTCCTGCCATTATTCCTATATTATTATATTTTTTAATTTCCTCTATGTTTAGTTCATCTACTGTTTCAATATGAAATGTACTATTACAATTTTTCTTAGCTATTTCATATAATTTAGTCGTATTAGAACTGTTTTTTCCTCCTATGACAATCATACAATCTACTTGTTTTGATAATTCTTCTGTCTCTTTTTGTCTTAGCTCAGTTGCTCTACATATTGTATTTTTAATAACAATTTCTACTTGTTTTTCTATTTTTTCTTTTATTATATTTTCTATATTATCAAATTTCCTTACATTATATGTTGTTTGTGCAATAATCAATACTTTTTTTAATTTGCTTGTTTTTAATGCATCTATAGACTTTTCTATATCATTTTCATCTTCAATTATATAGTAGTCACTTCCACAATAACTAATTGTTCCTATATTTTCAGGATGGTTTCTTTTTCCACATAAAAATATAAAATATCCATTTTGTGCATATTCTTCTGCTATTTTATGAACTTGCATTACTTTAGGACATGTAAAATCCTTTATTTCTAATCCTTGTTTTTTAGCTTTGTCATAAATATTATTTGGAACACCATGTGCTCTAATTATAACTTCTGAGTTTGTTTCTTTTACTTCATTTAATTGGTCTATAAATTTTATTCCAAGCTTTTCTAATTGGGCAATTACTTGCTTATTATGAACTAATTCTCCTAAACAATAAACATTTTCTTTATTATTAACTATTTCTTCTTTTGCTCCTTCAAATGCTCTTTGAACACCATAACAAAATCCTGCTGTTTTTCCAATTAATACTTTCATTGTAACCCTTCCTTATTTTTTGATCATAGATAATATTTCTTGTTTTAATATTTCAACCATATTGTCTTGACTTACTTTTTTTATAATTTCTCCTTTTTTAAAAAGTAATCCTTCATTAATTCCTCCTGCAATTCCAATATCGGCTTGTTTAGCTTCTCCTGGTCCATTTACTGCACATCCCATTACAGCAACCGTAATGTCTGATTCTATTGTTTGTAAAAATTCTTCCATTTCTTTTGCAATTGGAATCAAATCTATTTGTGTTCTTCCACATGTAGGACATGCTATTAGTGTTGGAGTGTTGTTATATAGTTTACAATCTTTTAATATTTCTTTTACAACTTTTATTTCCTTTACAGGATCATCTGAAAGTGAAACTCTGATTGTATCTCCAATTCCTTCTCTTAGTAAATATCCCAAACCAATACTTGATTTTATTGTTCCACTAAATTCTGTTCCCGCTTCTGTTATTCCTAAATGTAATGGGCAGTTAAATTCTTTTGCAGATTTTTCATAACTTTCTATACATAGATCTATATCTGAAGCTTTTAGAGAAATTAAATAATCATGAAAATCTAGTTTTTCTAATATATTTATATGCCTTCTAGCACTTTCCACCATAGCATCAGCTGTTGGCTTTCCGCCATATTTTTCTAATAAATCTTTTTCTAACGATCCCGCATTTACCCCTATTCTAATAGGGATTTTTTTCTCTTTACACTTTTCAACTACCATTTTTATTCTTTCTTCTGAACCAATATTCCCAGGATTAATTCTTACCTTATCAACACCTGCTTCAATTGCTTCTAATGCTATTCTATAATCAAAGTGTATGTCTGCTACTATTGGTATATTAATCTTTTCTTTTATTTGTTTTATTGCTTTTGCATCTTCTATATCTAGACATGCTACTCTTATAATTTCGCATCCAGCTTTTTCTAATTTTAAAATTTGATTTACTGTTGCATCAACATCTTTTGTTTTTGTATTACACATTGATTGAATTACAACTTTATTTTGTCCCCCTATTGCTACATTTCCTACCATTACTTGTTTTGTATTTTCTCTTTTCACTTTTATTTTACCTTTCTATAAATCCAATTTGCAATTTTATCCAAAAATAATTACTATATAAACTAAAAGTAGACATATCTATTTTCAAGACGTCTACTTTTTAGTTTCTATTTATTAGCTATGTAATAGCCTACTCCTCTTTTTGTCATAAGAATTTTAGGAATTGATGTATCTTTTTCTATTTTTTCCCTAATTCTTCTAACTGTAACATCTACTGTTCTTATATCTCCATAATATTCGTAACCCCAAACTTTTTCAAGTAATGTTTCTCTAGTTATTACTTGCTCGGGTTGAGATGCTAAGAATTTTAATACTTCAAATTCTCTTAATGTAAGGTCTATTACTTCGCCTCTTACTTTTGCTTCAAATTTATCTAAATCTAATTGTAAATCTCCTACAACTATTTTGTTTTCTTTTCTTTGATTTTCGTTGGCTTGAAGATTTGGTTGAACCGCTGTACTTACTATTTCTATTTTTCTTAAATTTGCTTTTACTCTTGCTACTAACTCTCTAACACTGAATGGTTTTGTTATATAATCATCAGCACCTAATTCTAGTCCTAGAATTTTATCAATTTCACTATCTTTTGCTGTAAGCATAATAATAGGTACATTTAAAGAATTTTTTATTCTTTTACATACTGATAATCCATCTAATTTAGGAAGCATAATATCTAATAGAATTAAGTCTGGTTTTTGTTCTTGTGCCATGTCAATTGCTGTTAATCCATCACTTGCTTCTATTGTTCTATATCCCTCTTTTTCTAGATTATAAACTAATATATCTACAATTGGTTGTTCATCGTCAACTATTAAAATTGTTTTTACATCTTTTTCTATTTCATTATCCACAAAAATTCCGCCTTTCTGTATTTAGCTTTATTTTTATAGTATAGTTATATCATACTTAATTTAATTATACAAGTTTTTTTGAAATTTCTTTTTTGTTTGATCACTTACATTTTGCTCTTAATTTCTTCTAGTGCAATTGATAATTGATCAGGGCATGAAGTTCCTCTCATACCACATTGAATTCCTTTTAATCTTTTAATTGCTTCATCTATTTGCATGCCTTGAATTAAATTTGCAACTCCAATAGTATTTCCTGGACACCCACCTTTAATTGTTATTTTCTTTATAATATCATTTTCTACTTCTATTATCATTTCTTGTGAACATACCATGTCACTTGGTGTAAATCTATACTCCATATATTATCGCGCTCCTTATATGTATATATCTATAAAATCTTATCAAGGAGTGTCCCTCTATCCCTTTAAGTGGGATTTTAAGGAACGTCCCCTATTCCTCTTTTAATTGAATATGCACATCATCTAGTTGTTGTTTTGATACTTTTGATGGTGCTCTCATAAGTAAGTCTCTTGCTTTTTTGTTTTTTGGAAATGCTATTATTTCTCTTATGTTTTGTGAGTCTGCTATTAACATTACCATTCTGTCTACTCCTGGTGCTGCTCCTGCATGTGGTGGTGTTCCGTATTGGAATGCATTGTACAATGCTCCAAATCTTTCTTTTACGTCTTCTTCTTTGTATCCTGCAATTTCAAATGCTTTTACCATGATTTCTGGATTGTGGTTTCTTACTGCTCCTGATGCCATTTCGTATCCGTTACATACTAGGTCGTATTGATATGCATTTATTTCTAGTGGATCTTTGTTTTCTAGTGCTTCTAGTCCACCTTGAGGCATTGAAAATGGATTGTGACTGAAGTCTATTGTTCCTTCGTCTGATAATTCATACATTGGGAAGTCTACTATAAAACAGAATTTATATACATTTTTTTCTATTAGGTCTAGTCTTTTTCCTAATTCGATTCTAACTAATCCTGATATTTTTTGAGCTTTCTCAAATTCATCTGCTATAAAGAATATACTGTCTCCATTATTTACATTATATTCTTTTTGTAATTTTTCTTTTATATCATCTGTAATAAATTTAGCAATTCCTCCTGTTACATTTCCATCATTTTCAAATTTTGTCCATGCTAATCCTTTGGCTCCAACTTCTTCTGTTGTAGCAAATTCTCCCATCTTATCAAAGAATTTTCTTCCTTGTTCAGCACCTTTTGGTACAACTATTGCTTTTACTGTTTTGTTTTTAAAAGCATTAAAATCTGAATTTTTAAATGCTTCTGTTACATCTTGTATTACTAATGGATTTCTTAAATCCGGTTTATCTATTCCGTATTTTTCCATAGCTTCTTTGTATGGAATTCGTATAAATGGTCCTTCATCAACTTTCCAATTTGTAAATTTCTTGAATGTATATGGTACTACTTCTTCTATAACTTTAAAAACATCTTCTTGAGTTGCAAAACTCATTTCAAAATCTAATTGATAAAATTCTCCTGGTGCTCTATCTGCTCTTGGATCTTCATCTCTAAAACATGGTGCTATTTGATAATATTTATTAAATCCTGACACCATTAACAATTGTTTAAATTGTTGTGGTGCTTGTGGAAGTGCATAAAATTCTCCTGGATTCAATCTACTTGGCACCAAGTAATCTCTTGCCCCTTCTGGTGATGAATTGGCTAGAATTGGTGTTTGAATTTCTGTAAATTCTAATTCATCCATTTTATCTCTTAAAGTTTTTAATATTTTTGATCTTAATAATATATTGTTATGTAGTTTTTCATTTCTTAGATCTAAAAATCTATATTCTAATCTTAAATCTTCTCTTACTTCTTGGTCTGTATTTATTTCAAATGGAAGTATATTTTTACATTTTCCAAGTATTTCTATCTCTTTTGCAATTACTTCTATTTCTCCTGTCGGAATTTTTGAATTTTTACTACTTCTTTCCACAACTTTTCCGTAAAATGTGGATACAACTTTCTGTTGTTAGTTCTTTTGCTTGTTCTTGTAATTTCTCATCATTAACAACAATTTGAGTTATTCCGAACTCATCCCTTAAATCTATAAATATCATTCCACCTAAATCTCTTATTTTTTGTATCCAACCAGCTAATTCTATTTCTTCGTCTTTATTTTTTATATTTAATTCCCCACAATTTTTTGTTCTATACATTTCATTCCTCCATAATAAATATTGCTATTATGTATTCTATAATAGCATATTTAGCTATAAATATCAATTATTATTTTACTATCTGTCTTTTTATTTGTAATTTTTATTATTTTTCTTTAGTTATATTACAATATCTTTATTGTTGTGTAAATATTGTATTTAAAGAAACAAATTTCCACTTGAATTTCAATTTACTTAATGCTATTATATAAATTATAATATAAGAAGGAGATTATTATGGCAAATAATGTTTTTGATTTTTATGATAAAACCAGTTTAAAATCTTATAATTTAGATAAAAATATGAGATATCAATTAAATATGTTAGATAGTCTAGATGTATTTACAAGAAAACATTGTGAAAATGTTGCAAGCTTAACTTGTAGATTATGCGAGTATCTACATTGTGACAAGGGATTTACTAAGTATTGTACAATTTGTGCATATTTACATGATATTGGAAAATTATTTATTCCAGCTAGTATTTTACAAAAGCCTAGTAAGTTAACAGACGAAGAATTTGAAATAATGAAAACTCATACAACATTAGGTTATGAAATGTGTATGAAAGATTTAGAATTACGCCCTTATGCTAGTGGTGCTCTATACCATCATGAAGCATTAGATGGATCTGGATATCCTAATGGATTAACCAAGAAAGATATTCCTTATGAAGGTCAAATTATTCGTGTTGCTGATGAATATGATGCTATTGTTAGTAAAAGACAATACAAATCTCATGTTGGTATATCAGATACGTTAAAAATATTAATAGAAAACACAAAACCAAGCAAATCTGAAGCTTTAAGTACTGTTGCTAAAAATTCTAAGTTAGGAAAAAATAACCCAATAATAGTAAAAACTTTATTCAAAGTAGTTATTGATGATATTGAATATGAAATCTCTCTTACTCAAGGATATCTTGATGAATTAAAAGAACATATAAAAAGATTTGATCAAATTAATAAATATAAAGAGAAAATGGAACGTGCAAAAAACGAAAAAGATAAGAATTATTATTTGGAAGGTATTAAATTACTTCTTATCAATGATGAAACATTTGAAAATATCTCATCTATTTATCAAGAATATAAAGAAGCTTACGAAACAAGAAAAAAAATAATTGATAATTTATATAATGAAATTAAAATTATAAAGAAACTTAGAGTCTAAAAATGCAAAATGTACTTACACGTAAATTATATTTGAACAATGATTAAAATACGATATAATTAGAAAATACATACTATAATTATATTTCCAATGATATAGTATGTATTTTTTATGCCTTTATTACTAATTATTATATATTAATAACATTATTTTCTTTTTACTCTCCAAGTCCAAAACTAACACCTAGAGCATTATTAACTTTATCTATTATTTTTTCGTCATCAATATGCCCTATTTTCTCTTTTAGTCTACTTTTATCAATGGTTCTTATTTGCTCTGCAAGTACTACCGAATTATTTTTTAATCCACATGAAGAGGAATCTATCTCAATGTGGGTTGGTAATTTAGTTTTTCCCATTTGTGAAGTTACTGCTGCAGCAATTACTGTTGGACTATATTTATTTCCCAAATCATTTTGTATAATTAGTACTGGTCTGATTCCTCCTTGTTCTGAACCTACTACAGGGCTTAAATCAGCATAAAACATATCTCCTCTTCTTATTTGCATATTCTTCACTCCTACTATTAGCATATTGTCAAGTATGTTTTTTGATTTTAAATATTAGCTGAAGTAAAGAAATAATCTATTTACTCTAAACTATTTACATTTACCTCATTATATTTTATGTAAATAGTAGAATTTTTGTTATTATCATTTATTTCCATATTAATTGGTTTACCTGTAGCTTTTTCTATGTATAATGTCTTATTTTTTACATTTCGTTCATTAGATTCATCTACTGTGTGCATTATAATTTGATTGTCTTTTTCTTCATATTTAGATTTTGAACTATTTTTATAGTTCTCTATAAAAGATTCTAAATCCAAACAATTATCTGCTATATAATTATACTTTTCAAAAACTGTGCTTAGATTTAAATTTGTATTTTCTATCTTTAAACAATCACTTTCTTTTATAATTTTTACTCCTTTTATATTCTCTGGTTCTATGATTTCCTGAGTATTTATATTGTCTTTTTTATATTGTTGTTTTATTTTATACTTATTAGTATTTTTATTACTATTTATCTCTACATCTATTATAGTTTGATATGAACTAATATTTAAAATATAATTTACAACTTCCTGACTACTACTATTATTTCCAATTTTCTGTTTTTTAGCCCCTTTATTATTAAAAAATATTAAAAAAGTTGCAACAATTATAAAGATTATTAATATAATAAATACATTTTTCTTCTTCAAAATTTACCTCCATAATAAAAAATAGTGAATTACTAATTCACTACATTTTTATTCTATAGAGTTTTAAAATATTCATTTATCTTATCTATCAACTCTTATTCATTTTCTATTTTATTTATTGAACTTCTAAATTCACTTGAATTTTTCAAATTCTTTGTATACCAAGCAATATGTTTTCTCATTTCTTTTATAGCAATTTCTCCTTTTTCTTCAATTGCTAAATTTAGGTGTTCTTTCATTATTTCTAATCTTTCTTCTATTGATGGACCTTCTATATTTTCACCATTTTCTAAATAGCTCTTTATTTCTTTAAATATCCATGGATTTCCCAAAGCTGCCCTTCCTATCATAATACCATCTACGCCGGTTTCTTCAAACATCTGTTGAGCGGTTATACCATCAACAACATCTCCATTTCCTATAACAGGAATTGTTACACTTTCTTTGACCTCTTTAATTATATTCCAATCTGCCTGCCCTGTATAAAATTCGCTTCTTGTTCTTCCATGGATAGTTATAGCTGAAACTCCTGCATTCTCTGCTATTTTTGCAATATCTTTTGCTACTATATGATTATTATCCCATCCTTTTCTTATTTTTAGTGTGACTGGAACATCTGAATTTTTTACAACTGCTTTAATTACTTTTTCTGCTTGCTCTAAGTCCAATAATAATTTACTACCATCTCCATTTTTCACTACTTTTGGAGCTGGACATCCCATATTTATATCTACAATATCGGCCATTTGGCTTACATATTTTGCTGCATACCCCATAGTTTCTTCATCGCTTCCAAATATTTGCATGCTAATCGGTCTTTTTTCTCCCTCAGTATTCAACAATCTACTAGTTTTTTTATCGTCATGAAAAATGGCTTTACTACTAGCCATTTCTGTGCAAACCATACCTGGTCCAAATTTTTCGCATATCATTCTAAAAGGCAGGTTTGTTATACCTGCCATTGGAGCTAATATTAAATTGTTTTTTAATGTTACATTTCCTATTTTTAAATCGTGTAAAAACATTTTATCTCCTTATATTTTTTCAAATTACTTAATAAATATAGTTTTTTGTCTCTTACTACTAATATTTACTAATATTCCAATACATATGAAATTAGTTATTAATGAGCTTCCTCCATAACTTATAAATGGAAGTGGTACACCTGTTATTGGCAATAATCCCATTACCATTCCTATATTTTCTATCATATGGAATAGAAAAATCCCTGTAATTCCTGTTGCAATTAATGATCCTAATTCATCTTTAGCGGTTTTAGCTACATATAAACATTTTATTATCAGAAATACATACAATATAATTATACTTGCTGCCACTATAAATCCCATTTCTTCTCCTATTACTGCATATATAAAATCTGTAGTTTTAGGGTATAAAAATCCTAATTGTGTTTGATTTCCTTTTAGTAGCCCCATTCCTGTAAGTCCACCTGCTCCTATAGCAAGTTTGGATTGAATAATATTATATCCAGCTCCTCTAGGATCTGACTCAGGATTTAAAAATATGTCTATTCTTTTTTTAGCATGTTCTGGAAGAATAAAATTATATAGTAATGGTATAGCTACTACTATCACTATACTTGTTATTATAATATACTTTTTATCTATTCCAGCAGCAATTAACATTAAAACTGTAGATACCATAAATGCTGTTGCTGTTCCATAATCTGGTTGTTTAATTATTAATAATATCGGCACTCCTACTATCGCTAATACTATCATTAATTTTGTTATTTTGTTTATTTCATTTTTTCCTTTTTCTTTTATCTTAGTTATTGCTAGCGCTAAAAATAAAATAACAAATACTTTAGCAAATTCTCCTGGTTGAAATGAAAAAAATCCTATATCAAACCAACTCGTTGCACCATTTACTGGTGTAGTAAACAATACAGCTATTAACAAGAGTATAAAACCACCATATATAAATGGTGATGCTTTTACTAATAATTCATAGTCAATCATCATTATAGCTATCATACAAATAATACTTACTACTAGCCATATACATTGTTTATTGAATTCATCATGTTCTGTTTCCTGTGTAGCAGAAAATAGTGCAATTAATCCTATTACACAAAGAATAATTGCAACTATTACTAAACTCCATTCTACATTTTTAAATTCTCTTTTTCTCATTTAAACTCACTTTTCTCTTTTTATTTTTTAAACTGTTTTTTCTTCTGTTTTATTTTTCTCTTTATCTTCTTCTTTTTCATTTTTGCTATTTTTCTTATCGTCTGCTTTATTTTCTTTTTTGTCTTCTTCCTTTTCTTCTGTCTTGTCTTCTTTTTCTACCTCTTCAACTTCCTTTATTTCTTCTTTGTTATTTTTCTCTTTTTCTTGTTCGATTTTTTCTTCTATTTTGTCTAGTCTATTATTTTCTTGTTTTTTCTCTTTTTTCTTTGGCTCTTCGATTTTTTCTTCTACTTTATCTTCTTCTTTTTTAGCTGTTTTATCTTCTGCTTTTTGATCTTTGCTATCAACTTTTCTAGCTTCATTTTTTATATTTATAATTGGTATATTAGCATATAGTGCAGGTGCTCCATTAGTTCCATCTTCATTTTCTTTATTTGTTAATCTAACATCTATTGCACTTTCATCTACATCTATATATTTTTTTATGACATCTATTATTTCTTGTTTCATAAGTTCTAGGAAGTCAGCTGACATATTTGCTCTATCTTGCATTAGTACTAAGTGTAATCTTTCTTTTGCCGCATCTTTTGAATTTGCTGATGTCATTTTATCTGTCTTGTTATTTTTTTTAAATAATTTCATTATGCTTTCAAACATTATTTTTACTTACCCCCAAATTGTTATTGTTTCTTGAATAATCTTTTTATTGTTGCAAAAAATCCTTTTTCTCTTCCTGGAATTGTTACTTCAATTTTTTCTCCTAATACTCTTTTTGCAATTTCAATATATGCTTTTCCTGATGGTGCTTTTTTGTTTTGGATAACTGGTTCACCTTTATTTGTTTGTGTTATTATGTATTCGTCATCTGGTACAACACCTATAAGATCTATAGATAATAAATCTACAATATCATCTACATCCATCATTTCACCTTTTTTTACCATATTAGGTCTTATTCTATTAATTACTAATTCTGGGTTTTTTATTTCTGAGGATTCTAGAAGTCCGATTATTCTGTCAGCATCTCTTATTGCAGATATTTCTGCTGTTGTTACTACAATTGCTCTGTTGGCTCCTGCAATTGCATTCTTAAACCCTTGTTCTATTCCTGCTGGACAATCTATAAGTATATAGTCAAATTCTTCTTTAAGTTTATCAACTAAGTTTCTCATTTGTTCTTCATTAACAGCGCTTTTATCTCTTGTTTGGGCTGCTGGTAGTAGGTATAATTCTTTAAATCTTTTATCTTTTATTAAGGCTTGTCTTAATTTACATTTTTCTTCAACGACATCTACTATGTCATATACGATTCTATTTTCTAATCCCATAACAACGTCTAAGTTTCTAAGTCCTATATCTGTATCTATTAATACAACTTTTTTTCCTTCTAATGCTAAACTTGAACCTAAATTTGCTGTTGTTGTTGTTTTTCCTACTCCACCTTTACCTGATGTTATAACTATTACTTCTCCCATAATTTTCCTCCTTAGGATTTAAAAAACACTTATTTTAACAGCTATATGATATAACGAAAATGCCAAAAAGTCAATGTATTTTACATAAAAATAGCAAATTATTACATATAATTTATTTAGCATTTTACATTTTTTGATTTTTTTATTTATTATAAAAAAATTAGCTAATATATAAAATATTATTATATTCTATAAGCGTTTTTAATCTCTTAAGAATAATCTAATTTTTATATATTAGCTTTTCATTAACATATATTATTTTTAATACAATGCTACTCTAAATCCAATATCACTAAATGAGTTGCTATTTAATATACTATCATATGACATTATGTTTTTATTTGTATCTAAGTAACTTCCTCCTCTAATTGTAACTTTTTTATTTTCGTCATTGCTTTGTTCTAAAGTCATTTCCTCTATATTTCCAGCTAAATCATATATATTTAAGGCACTATTTTTTTCACTTATCCCTGTTGTAAATAAAACATTACTGCTTGAATCTTTTGCATAAAATCCACTAACATCCATATAATTAGCACCATTATTTACAGAATATTTTCCTTTTTTTACTTCAAATTCTGAATCTTGATAATTTCCTATTGTTTTTGAATTTTCAGTAAGTTGACTTTTTGTTTTATTTGAATTTTCACTTATAAATTTGCATGTTAAATCCCATTGTATTCCAAATAATAAACTACTTGTTCCGTCTTCTGGTTTCATTTTTTGTGATAATTCTTGTGCTTCAGCACATGTTACATTATTATATGTATACATGTCCTTTTGGCTTACTATAATTTTGTTTGGATCATCTGCTTTGCTTGTATTTGTTCCTATCTCATATTGGCTAATCCAGAACCCCCCATTATTGTAAATGCTTTTTAGCATATTATTTCTTAAATCAATATATTCAGTATAACTCAAACCACATCCATTTGTTAATTTCTTTTGAGCAGAAGTTAAGTTTTCAGTATCTTCAGTTATATAATTAGATCCATCTAATGCATACCATTTGTCTTTATATGCAGTGTCTCTAAATTCGCTTGCATAATCACTTAATATATTATATATACCTATATAATCTGTATCTGATGTTACCTTGTTTCCATCATTATCTGTTGTATATTTTGCATCTGTATATATACTTTTTGGAACAGCTATCCATACATAACTATTTTCTTGGTCATCTTGTATAACTAGTCCTTTTTCTATTGAATCTTGTCCCTTAGTTTTACTTACTTTAAAGCCTTTTGGTATTAATGCCACATCTCCATTTTTATCTTTGTATTGTGCTTGTACATCATATTTTTCAGACCATTCCTCTTGAAATGGTATATATTTAATAGTAGTCCCATCTTTTAATTTATAGTATCCTCCATATGTATTTACACTTTTTATAAATTGTTCTTCTTCTGATGAATCAATAACCAAATCTGATGGAACTTTAGTTATATTATCATTTACAACTATCCACTCATATTCATTTCCTGTTGCAACTTCTTTTATTTGTATTCCACTTTCTTTTGTTCCTGATACATATACATATCCTTCTGGTATCTTTACACCTTCTACATATTTTAGTTCTACACTTTTAGTATCAACATCTTCTTCTGTATAATTTGTATAATACGTTTTATTATTAACTGTTATTCCTTTTGCATAAAAAATATTATGACTGTCTTCATTTATGATATATAAATCAGTTAATGAATTTTCATCATCACTACTTACATTTTCATAATCTTTTCCATATGTTAATGTCAAGTTTTCTATTGCTGATAAATCTATTACGTAGAATTCCCCAGTGTCTGCCGTTTCACTAATTACTCCAGAATTTTTTATCTGATCTATGTTACTATATTTGTACTTTGCTGGTATTTTTCCATATTGTGTATAATATATAGCAATTTTGTCATTTAATTCTTCTATATCATTTTGCATACTTTTTAATTTTTCTACACCTAAATTACTACGAACATTGTATATTATGATATTAGTTATTATTAATAATATTATCACTGTTAATGTTAACGCAACTAAGGTAACACCTTGATTGTTTTTTATATTTTTCATCCTTTGAATTCTCCTTATTTTCTTTAGTATAGTTTACTATTTATTTTATTTATTTTCAATAGTTTTGTTTACTAATTCATAAATTTTACATTTCCTTCTATATATTAAATCTTGCTTAATATGTAAACACCATAAAAATATTATAATTATAAATATAGCAATATTTTGAGTCATATAGATTAAAATGCTGCTTAATAATGTAAGTATCATAACTGTTATAAAAGATATGTTATTAATATATTTTTCTGCCTTTTTCTTACCCAATAATATATGTAAAATACTCTTTAATATTCTTCCACCATCTAATGGATAAATTGGTAGTAAATTAAACATCACTAGTAATAAATTGGAATAAATTATTATTAATGTCAATAATATATTTTGCCTTAAATTTGCAAATATTAATATAACAATTAGATTGATTAATGGTCCTGCAAATGCTACTATTATTTTTTTTATTTCCAATACATTACCTTGATTTATTTTTTTGTTGTAATCATCCAGTGATAATTCAAAAGATATACTTAAACCATACGGCATAATTTCTAACTTTTCTGGCTTCATTCCTAAAATTATTCCAGCAAATAAATGTCCCAGTTCGTGTATTATCGCAAACAGCATGATAGTTGCATATGTTTCTATTTGCCTTGTTATAAAAAACAAAATAATAAAAATAAATATCTTTAGGTCGACTTTAAATTTCATGCCATTCTCCTTTACAATTGTAAAACTTTTTCAGGATCAATGGTTCTTTCTGATACTCTAATTTCAAAGTGTAAATGAGGTCCGTGTAGAATTTCCCGTTGATCCTACTTCTGCTATTTCTTGTCCTTGTACTACTTTATCTCCTTGTTTTACGTATAAGTTGCTACAATGTGCGTATACAATACTTACTTCTCCAATTTGAATTTTTAAATGTTTTCCGATAATCACCTTCTTCAGAAGATAAAACTACTTCGCCATCAGTTGCTGCTTTTATTTTGGTACCTTGATTTGCTGCTATATCCGTTCCTGTATGATTTTTAGGGACAGTACCTGTTGCTGTATCTCTATGACCATATTTAGAGCTTATAATTCCTTCTAGTGGTTTTATATAAGTAGTAGTATTTTTGGCATTAATAATATCTTGTTCTTCTTGTGATAGATTTTGCTTTACCTCTTCTTGTTTATCTTCATTATTTGTATCACTAACATTTTCTTTTTGTTCTTCAGAATTTTCAGCATTTGATTCTTCTGCTCCTCCTATTGACTCTTCTGGTGGAATTATTTCTTCGTTCTTATTTGTCCAATCTACTATTGTTTTCTTTATATTTTCATATACTTCTGCAAAATTAGTATCATACGATAATATTTCTTTAGCATTATTAATAAAGTCTTTTGAAAATGGAAAAGAATTATTGTTGATAGCATATATTATAAAGTAAATAGTTATACTTATTAAAATTTGTATTAACATTTTTTTCAATAATTTAATATCTTTTTTATTATTCACACTAACTGTTGCAACTTGTCTATTAATTTCTTGTTTACTATTCCCTTGCTGTCTTCTTGCATAAATTTCTTCGGCTCTTCTTATTTTTTCTTCTACACTCATTGTTCTTTCCATAAAAACACCTCTTCCTTAGTTTCTCTTAAACTATATGTTAGGAAGAGGAATTTTATGCTTATCTAATTATAAGCATTATTACTTGTATAAATATTATACAACTTGATATATATGCATATTTTGTCAACCTTTTATACTTTTTGTTTGTTATATTTTTATTTTTTTCTTTTTCATTTTTCTCTATTTTGGATATATAATCCGCAAGTATCATTTCTGCTTCTTTTAAAACATAATTTTTATTTTTTTTTGGTGTTTCTGCTGTTGAAATTTTTTTAGCGTTTTCAATTTTTTCAAGCTCTTTTATATATTTATTTGATTTTAATACTACAAATGCTTCTTCAACAATATTTGAAGGCAAGTTTTTTAATACCACAATATTTTTCAAATTACTATCTTTCATAAATACCTCCACATAAATATGTATTTATAATATTATTTCCAAAAAATTCATATCTATACATATTAGTTTAGATATAGCAAACTTGATTCTTTATGTAAATTGTGATATTATATGCAAGATACATGTGGTATTTTCAACAAATAGGAGGATTTATAATGATAAGTGAAAAAAAACGGAGGTACCGAATAACAGTAGCATTAAAACATGTTCTTTCTGACTATTTGCAGTCTATTGGTTTTACAGATCTTTCCGATTTTTACGGAATAGAGTCTGATCCAAAGAAATATATTATCAGATTCAAAAATTGTCAGAAAATGCAGGTCGTATTACAGGATGATCCTATGAAATCTAATCCATTCAATCTTTTCCTTTATCTTTTTGAGAATAATGGAAATTACGAGTATATAATGTTTCATTGTGATATTAAATTTTACGGCCAAAGTTATTTAATTCCATGTAAGCACGTTATAAAACACACTTTTTCATCTAGCCAATGTGTTCTTACTCAGTCCATTGGAATATATCCAATTAGCAAGATCCATCTTGAGATTAGATTTAATTGCTGTCAACGAGATTTTGAAAAAGAACTTTCGATAGAGTGTTCTCATTTTGAAATTTTAAAAAAGGCTCTTGGTGGTTTATTGCCTCCAGCAAATAGTATGGATTGTTATATTATGCAGACAGTGGATAACCCTGTTTTGGAATCACATTTTGGTCCAAATATTATACCTAATATAAAAAATGTTGGACCAAACTTCCTTTATGTTTAATGGTTTATTTTTACCATTTTTCATTCCCTCTCGATTTTTCGAGAGGGATTTTCTTATATGAATATTATTGTAAAAAAATTATATAAATGCTAAAATTAATTATATAAAACATTTTAAAATGAAAGGGGAATAGATTTGGAAGAAAATAACGTAAAAAAAATAAGTTTATCAACTTTTTTCTTAATATTAGCAGTAATTGTTATAATAATAATGGGAGTATTTATTTATAAACTTAATGATGATAAAGCAACAGAAATTAAAAAATATTCTGAACTTCAAGATAAAATAAATAGTTTAAATGAGACTATAAATTCATTTCAAGAAGGGACTGCTAAAACTTCAGAATCTGCTAGTACAAATTCTACATCTCAAAGTAATTCATCTAATAATTCTTTATATATCGTTAGTCAAATTGATATAAATGATTCACAAGATTTGTATAATTTTAATACCCAAAAATGGGTAACTGAAATTTCAGGTGAAGATTCTTTGTATTTTATAGCTGTAGATAATGAAAAAAAATTGTATATAGTTGATAGATTTAAAAGTGTATTAAAAGAACTAGATGCTAAATTGGAAGCATTTGATGTTAATGATGCTAGTATAGATAATTTCGTTAAATCTGCAAAAGTTTCTAAGCAAGATAATGCTTTAATAATCTCAACAGGAAATGAATTTGCAACATATATAATTAGTTTAGATGACTTTTCTGTTAAGTTAGATGAAGTTAGTGGTGACTAAAATATAAACAAAAAAAGTAGGATTGGCTCTTTAGTTTGCTA
>CAKPRW010000009.1 GCA_934183045.1 uncultured Clostridia bacterium | reverse complement strand
GTTCTTCCCCTTCATTTGTGTCTTCATTTTGCTCGTTCTTTTTATCTTTTTTACTTTCATTTTCGTTTGATGTTTCTTCTTTTTCTTCTTTTTTTGTTTCTTTATTTTTTTCTGTTTCTTCTTTTTCTTTCTCTTCTAACTGTTTTTTGACTATAGCTTCTGCTTCTGCTATTTTTATTAACTCTGCTTGTTTTTTTACAAATTCACTTTTTAAAATAAATATTGCGGCTACTATATAAATTGCAGCTACTGCTACATACATTACTTCAAAATATTCCATATTGAAATTTATAAATATGTTTATGCCAATATATATTATGTTTAATATAGTTGATAATGTAAGTGCATATACAGCCATATTAAATATTGCTACATATCTCATTTTTATTTTGGCTATCCATGTTGTGAAATATCCAAACACACTTAAAAATACTGCATTTGAAAGTGTTGTTAAGAAGTACATTATGAAACTATATACAAATATTGTTAAAAATACACTAATGTATAAGTTCACTATTTGTGAACTTTGAGCATAATTAATTATGTCTTGTTTTGTAAATTCACTTATTTTCATTTGATTTAAAATCTCATTATAATTGTAGTTTATTGTTCCTGCAACAGATTGATTTTTCATTATAACTTTGTCTTTTAAAATTATTACGCCACTTCCACTTTCAGCTATGTCGTTTATATATTGATTTATTTTACTTTCATCTTCTGTTTTTGTATCAACTATTGTTTTTCCCACAATAGAATCTTTACTATCTATGGTTATAATTTCCTCTGAATGAACATCTAATTTTCCATCTTTATATGAAAATTCCGGAAATTCATTTTGTAGATAGCTTACACCGTCCTTAACTAGTCCATAAGTTTTATATACTATTCCTAAACTAAGTATAATAGCTAATATTACTATTATTTTAGCTACATATGCTATAGCTTTTCCTACACCTTTAGCTGCCATTTCTGGATAATCTTCTATTTTTACAATAGATGCCCATACAGATTTAAAAAATCCTTTTTCTTTTTTCTCTTTTACTTCTGATTCTTTTCTTGTATCATTTTGTTCACTCATTATCTATACTCCCTTCTCAAGCTAGAATCTATAAATTTAGGATTCACTTCAAATATTACTTTATCACCAATATTTATATCTTTTCCTGTTATATCACATGTTACATGATATGTTCCGATTCTTCCTAAAATCTTACATCTCTGATTTCCTATATTTGCATATAATGATTGGTTTTTAAAAAAGTCTTTTATATCTCTAACGATATATCTTAATTTGTCTACTGTTCTAAACATATCTTTATTATTAGATAAATTAACACCATTCATATAACCACATGGTATAATAGCTACTTTTGTTTCCTTTTTAGTTGTATACGTGTTAGAATATCCAACGTTAAATCCTTTGGGTAATTTTTTTATTTCTGACACTTGTGATTCTAAATAAGCTATTTTCTTTAGACCTATGTTATTTGTAAAAGATAATCTACCTAAAAACGCTGATCCTACTCTTACTGCATTTAAATGCATATTAGGAAATTTTAAAAATGCTGATGAATTACAAATATGAAGCATTCCTGTTTCTATATCGTTCATTTTTAGTATTTCAATTATATTAATAAATCTATCAAATTGTTTTTGTGTATATTTGTCATCAAAAAAACTTATAGAAAAATGTGAAAATGTACCTTCAATTTTTATGTTTTTTAAATCTTTTATAGATTTTAGTAGTTCTTCTGGTTTGTTATAAATAAAACCATATCTTCCAAATCCTGTATCAATTTTTAGATGCGCTCTGATTTTTTTATTTTTTGATTTTCCTATACTTTCTACATTTTTGATATCTTCGTCTGATCCAATCGTTAAAATAATATTATTTTCAATTAGTGTTTCTACATCTTCTTTTACTGCTGTTGATGATAACATTAATATATCTTCTTTTATTCCAGCTTTTCTAAGAGTCAGTGCTTCATCTATTGTAGCTACTGCAAAAAAAGATATCCCTTGGTCTATTAAAAGTTTTGTATACTCTACAATTCCTAAACCATACCCATTTCCTTTTACTACAGCTATTATTTTTACTGAATTTCCTTTATCATCTTTTCCACTTTTATTAACATAGTTTTTTATTTGTTCTATATTATGTTTTAAATCTTCTTTATTGATTACTAAAGTATTCAATTTTTTCTCCTTAAATATACTATTTTTTGTTAAGTTTCATTTTTAATTGTCTTAATGTTCTAAATGTTTTTTCTGAAAATCTATATAATTTATATGTTAATGGCTTAAATGGATAATATACTTCACCTATGAATTCTGTGAATGTCGCTCCAAATCCTTGTTTAAATCTATATAGTCCATATTGTGGATGATTTTCGTCTACTACTCCTGATACACCTCTAAAATCATATACATCATCATGTCTTGCTATTGCCATTTTTATCATTTCCCATTGTAATAAATAGTTTGGCATCAAATTTCTATGATTATTACTACTTGCACCATATAAATACCATGTTTTGTTTCCATAGAATATTGGAATAACTCCTGATATTGGCTTATCTTCATAATATGCCATTAATACTTTCATATGGTCTGGTCCTAAACAGTCATACATTTTTTCAAAGTATTCTAATGGACGAATAATAAATCCATCTCTTGCTCCTGTTTCTATCATTATTTTATGAAAGTCTTTTAGATCTTCTTTTGTCCCTTCTTTTACAGTAACTCCTTTTCTTCCTGCTAAACGTATATTATATCTCCATTTTTGTTTAAATCCTGCCATTACTTCTTCTTCTGTTTTGTCTTTTATATTTAATCTAAATACATATCTTGGTTGTATTTCATCTTTAAAATCTTTTGCATCATCTTTTATTTTATACCCTAGACTTGTTACTATGTCTCTAAAGTTTTCATCGTTACTTAAAATATCTGGCTCCATTCTTAGAACTATTGCTTTATATTTTTTTGCTAGTTCTTTTGCTCCATCTGTTAATTGTTTCATAGCATTTATATCATTTGTGTCACAAACTGGTCCTCTTGATGAATACATTATATTACCGAAAATCGGCATTTTTCTAATCCATACACATAATGATCCTATAATATTTCCATCTTCGTCTTCAGCTAAAATTACTTCTGGTTTCCAATTTGGCTTCTTTACTTCTGCCCATTCTAATGATTGTTGAAAGTTACATCTTTCATGTACTTCTAAAAATTTCTTATATTCTTGTTTTGATTCTTCGTTATTTACGAATCTCATTGATTTACTCAATCCTCCTATTTTATTATTTACAATATATTGGTATTTTACACTAAAATACAAAAATTTACAAGTAATTTGACAGTTATAAATAAAAAAACAATACTATATAAATATCATTTATCGAAAGTTTAAAATTACTTATAATTATCTATCCTATAACATACTAATTTTATACTTCCAAACACATATTAAATTTACAATTTCAGCTGTTTATGTTATAATATTATTATATACTGTAGGTGGAGAGTACAGTTACAAAATTGTATTGTAGAGAATGAAAGGAGATAGTATCAATGAAAAACACAAAAAATACTAACCGGATACTGATCACTATGTTTGAAATGTTCGCTTTTTGCGTCATTCTGATTTTGGGACTATTTTATGGCCGCCAGCATCCCCTTATTTTTTTATTCGGGATATTGACGCTCTTTGTTGCAGTTTTAGCCATCGAAGTTATACCAAATAATTATGAAGTATAACAATAATTTTTTATGTATTTTATATAAAAAACAACTTATGGACTCTAACTAGTTCATAAGTTGTTTTCAATTGTAGCAATTAAACATCAGCTTACTAAGCATAACGCTTTCTTTCTAAAAATTAGATATAAATTATTTTAAAATTTCAATAAGAGTATAGAGAATTTTGTAATTTAATTATATAATACTGTTATAATAGATTCTTTATTAAGGAGTGATTATAAATGTTTGTTAATTATGCACATAGAGGTGCTTCAGCATATGCACCTGAAAATACAATGACATCATTTCGAAAAGCACTACAATTAGGTGCAAATGGAATTGAATTAGATTTACAACAAACAAAAGATGGAAAAATTGTTGTTTTTCATGATAATAAAATTGATAAAAAATCCAATGGAAAAGGTAAAATTAGTGATTATACATATAAAGAGTTATTAGATTTTGATTTTGGAAGTTGGTTCAACTTAAAATTTAAAAATGAAAAGATTGTGTTATTTGAGGATTTTGCAAAAGAATTTTTATCAAAAGAACTAACTTTTGCAATAGAATTAAAACAAGAAGGAATAGAAAAAGATACATTAGATATTGTAAAAAAATATGCTACACATGATGATATTTATATAACATCCTTTAATTTTAATGCTCTTAAAAATGTTAGAATGATAGATTCAAATATAAAATTGTCTTGGCTAATAGAAGAAAAAATAAATGAAGATAATGTGAGTAAATTATTAAAAATTAAAGGATCTCAAATATGTCCTAATGCAGAGCATGCTTCTCCATCTGGTATAGAGTTGGCAAATAAAAGCGGACTTGGAGTAAGGCTTTGGGGAGTCTTTAACGAAGATATAATGAGGAAAGTTTTTAATTTTAATATAGACGGAATGACTGTTAATTTTCCAGGTAAATTAAAAGAATTAATGGAGGCAAAATCTAATGAATGTAATATTTAATGATAAAATTATTTATGAAACTGAAAATTTTGTAGTATGTGTTCCTAAAACACCACATATTCCCAAAAAAGATGGCGGACACATTTGGATAAGATCTAAGAAAAATAATTTTTGTAGTAGATTAGATTTAGATCCTAAAGAAGCAATAGAAGCAATGAGACTAACAATGTTAATCAGTGAAGCAATGATAAATGGAATGAAGAATAGAAATATTAATATAGAAAAAATAAACTATCAGGAAAATGGTAATTGGGCATATCTCAAAGGAAAAAATCCAATTTTTCATATACATTTATATGGAAGAACAATGAACTCAAAAACACAAACCTGGGGAGAAGCACTAGTATTCCCAAATAAAGATACAGGTTTTTATGATGAATTTGAATCATTTAATGCTGATGATATAAAAGAGATAAAAAAACAGATTGCAATATTAGAAAATACTGAAAAGTATAATCTTAAAAGTTGGAACTTGAAATAATTTATTGAAAAAATAATATAGTGTTAGTGAAGTAATGAATAAATTGGATGTTAAAAATCTAATTTTATATTATACAAAGGAATAACATAAAAAATAAAGAAAAGAATTATATATGAAAGAAACGCAGAAATATTTTAATGGTAATGTAATAGTACCAGATAATTTAGAAGTTATAGAAATAAATTAGAAAGAGATTTTTTTAGGTCTTATATAAAACAAAAACTTACGAACTTTTACTAAATTCGTAAGTTATTTTTTTATGGAGCAGGTAGTGGGAATCGAACCCACGTCATCAGCTTGGAAGGCTGAGGTTCTACCATTGAACTACACCTGCAATTTAATTATAATTGTCAGGATTCAGAGTTTATTTTATAAAATAACTCTTTGGAGCAGGTAGTGGGAATCGAACCCACGTCATCAGCTTGGAAGGCTGAGGTTCTACCATTGAACTACACCTGCATATTTTTTCCTCCTGACAATTACAGATTATAAATGTTTTTTTTATTTTTGTCAATACATTTTTTTAATTTTTTATCATTTTTTTCGCAGCTTCTACTAGCCCAACAAATAAAGGTGCTGGTTTGTTTGGTCTAGACTTTAATTCTGGATGGAATTGTCCTGCTATAAAGTATGGATGATCTTCAATTTCTACTATTTCTACTAAAGAACCATCTGGTGATGTTCCAGAAACTTTTAATCCTGCTTTTTCTAATTCTTCTTTGTAACTGTTGTTAAATTCAAATCTGTGTCTATGTCTTTCTGATATTTCTTCTTGTCCATATACTTTACTTGCTAATGTATTTGGTTTAATAACACATGGATAGGCTCCTAAACGCATTGTTCCACCTTTTTTATCTATTCCCTTTTGTTCTTCCATAATGTGTATTAATGGATTTTTTGTTTCTTCATCAAATTCTGCTGAATTAGCATCTTCTAATTTTAAAACATTTCTTGCAAATTCTACAACTGCCATTTGCATTCCTAAACATATTCCTAAGAATGGAACTTTGTTTTCTCTTGCATATTTTATAGTTTCTATTTTACCTTCTATTCCTCTATTTCCAAATCCTCCTGGAACTACTATTCCATTGAATTTTTCTAATTTACTTTTAGCATTATCCTTGTTTATTGTTTCAGAATCTATTAATTCTACATCAACTTTTACATCATTTGCAAATCCTGCATGATACAAACTTTCTATTACTGATATATAAGAATCTTCTAGTTTTATATATTTTCCTACAATTGCAATTTTTACTTTTTTATCTTTATCTATATTTCTAATTTTTTGTATCATTTCTTCCCATTTTGTATTATCCGGAATATATTTTTCCAATTTTAAATGATTACATACTTCTCTTGCTAATCCTTCTTCTTCTAGCATTAATGGAACTGCATATAAACAATCTGCCGTTTTATTTTGTATAACACTGGTTTTTCTAACATTACAAAATAGTGATAATTTTTCTCTAATGTTGTCAGGAATTTCTTGCTCTGTTCTACATACTAAGATATCTGGTTTTATTCCTAAACTTTGTAATTCTTTTACTGAATGTTGTGTAGGTTTTGATTTTATTTCATTTGATCCAAATATATATGGTAATAATGTTACATGAATATATATAACATCTTCTGGATTTTTCTCTAATCCTACTTGTCTTATTGCCTCTATTATTGATAATCCTTCAATATCCCCTATTGTTCCACCTATTTCTGTAATAACAATATCTGTATCAGAATCTTCAAATCCATATATCTTTTCTTTTATTTCATTTGTTATATGAGGAATTACTTGTACTGTCTTTCCTAGATAATCCCCTCTTCTTTCTTTTTCTATTACATTTGAATATACTCTTCCCATTGTTACACTTGAATTTTTAGTTAAATTTTCATTTATAAATCTTTCATAATGTCCTAAATCCAAATCAGTCTCTGCTCCATCATCTGTTACAAAAACCTCTCCATGTTCATATGGGTTCATTGTACCTGGATCCACATTTATATATGGATCAAATTTTTGAATAGTTACTTTATATCCTCTATTCTTCAATAATCTTCCTAAAGATGCTGCTGTTATTCCTTTTCCTAATCCAGATACCACTCCACCTGTTACAAAAATATATTTAGTATTCATTCTTTCCTCCTAACCAAAACTAAAAAAAGATTAAAAAATCCCCTGCAAAATCAGTTTTTTTTTAATCTATAAATAGTTTACCACTTTCATCTAAAAAATGTCAAGAGGGCCGGGTCTTTTTGGCAAATTTTATAAGTAATTTTTTCTAAATTAGGAATAATAAAGTTATCACTTATCATTATATTAGTATAATAACAAAATTTGTCAAAAAGACCCGGCCCTCTTGGCAAATTTTGGATTTATTGTTATACTTAGTGTTAAAGGAGGTATTGATATGTCTACACCACATAATAGCGCAAGTTTAGAAGATATTGCAAAGGTTGTAATTATGCCCGGAGATCCATTAAGGGCTAAGTATATTGCAGAAAATTTTTTGGATGATTATAAGTTGGTAAATGAAGTTAGGAATATGTTTGCATATACTGGCTATTATAAGGATAAAAAAATTACTGTTATGGCATCTGGCATGGGTATGCCAAGTATAGGAATATATTCTTATGAATTATATAAGTTTTATAATGTTGAAAATATTATTAGAATAGGTTCTTGTGGAGGATATTCTCCAGATCTTAAATTGTTTGATATTATTTTGTCTGAACAGGTTTTTTCTGAAAGTAATTTTGCATTGTCTGCTAATAATGAAAATTGTCATTTAGTGTCAGCTTCTACTATGTTAAATGGTATTATAGATAAAACTTCAAAGGAAATAAATATTCCAGTTGTAAAAGGTACTACTGTATGTACTGAAGCTTTTGATTTGTACATGTCTGATTTACAAAAAGTTTTAGATAGGATACCTGAAAATTTAAAACCTATTGGTTCTGAAATGGAAGCTTTCGCTTTGTTTTATACTGCTAAGATGTTAAATAAAAATGCAGCTTGTTTGATGAGTGTGGTTGATACAAATGTCAACTCAAATTCACCAAAAGCAAATGCTACTGCAGAAGAAAGACAAACTGGATTAAATAATATGATAAAGCTTGCCTTGGAGTCAGCAATTAAAATTGATAATTAATTTTTTAATTATTATCTTTTTATTATTTTGTGATTATTAATTATAACGATTATAATTTTATATAATAAAAAATATAGTAGTAAATAGAATTAAAATATTATTTACTACTATATTTTTATTTTTTCATTAAGGCACAAAATTGTTATTAATTATTTTTTTATAGATAAAATTTTGTATTTCATAATTCCTGCTGGAGCATTAATTTCTACTACTTGATTTTTCTTTGCTCCTAACAATCCACTTCCAAGTGGAGATTCATTTGATATCTTGTTTTCTGCTAAATTTACTTCTGTTGAACCAACTATTGTATATTCTACTTTTTCATCAAATTCCATATCTAGTACTTTTACTATATTACCAACTTGTACTGTTTCTGTATCTATATCTTTTTCATCGATAATTTTTGCATATCTTATTTTATTTTCTAATTCTGCAATTCTTACTTCATTTTCTGCTTGTGCATTTTTAGCTTCATCATATTCAGAGTTTTCTGATAAATCTCCAAATCCTAATGCTACTTTTATTCTATCTGCTATTTCCGTTCTTTTTTCTGTTCTTAAGTAATTTAATTCTTTTTCTAAATTATTATATCCTTCTTGTGTTAATAAAACTTCTTTCTCTTCCATTATTTGTGTACCTCCTTATTTTAAGCTAATATTTGCTTTAAAAAATCTTTTTTAATATACGGCAAAAAGTAAAATTTGTCAAGTTTTTTTATATAATACTTTTTACTTAATAAGTTTACTTGCACCTTTCATGTATTGTAAACCAGATACAATTGTTGCAATTGTTTGTAAAATCATCATAACTGTAACTAGAATATTTAGTATTAATGCTGTTCCATGTAGATTTCCAAAAATGCAATCTCCAAACGCATTTACATCAATAAATGCTAAAATAATTGCAATCATTTGAGTAACTGTTTTAAATTTCCCCCATTTTGAAGCAGCAATTACGACTCCACCCTTTTCTACAGCAATTAATCTATAACCTGATATCATAAATTCTCTTGCTAGCACAATAATTGGAATCCAAGCTGGTAATTTGTTAAATTCAACTAACATTACCATTGCTGCTAACACTAATATCTTATCTGCTAATGGGTCTAAAAATTTCCCAAATGTAGTTATTTGATTGTTTTTTCTTGCTAAATATCCATCTAGTTTATCTGTAATAGATGCAATAATAAATATTGCATCTATTAACAAATATGAGATTGGTATTCCTATTATTTCTTCTTTAAACCCTAAAAAAGGTATTATAACCATTATAGGTACTAGAATAATTCTAAATATTGTTAATTTGTTTGGTAAATTCATTTTTCTCTCCTTGTTCAATTATGTTATTTCAACATTTCTATAGCTTTTTGTAATTGTGTATCATCTTTATCATTTACTTTTAAAATATTTGTAACTGTGTCTGGTAGTTCTACTTTTTCATCTGGTTCAATTCCTATTTTGTTAATTTCCGTCTTGTTTGGTGTTAAGTATTTATTTGATGTAATTTTCAACCCACTACCATCTGGTAATGTTAATAATTGTTGTATTACACCTTTTCCATATGTTTTTGTTCCTACAGTTTTGGCTTTTCCTAAATCTTTTAAAGCTCCTGCTAAAATCTCTGATGAACTTGCTGTATTTTTATTTGTTAATATGATTATTGGCATGTTGATTATTGGATCATTTTTTGATTTTTCTATTTCTTCTTTATTATTTTTATCCACTTCGTACAATAAAACTGAATCTTTGTCTGTCATGTAGTCTGCTATTTTTAAAGCTTCATCAACAATTCCTCCACCATTATTTCTTAAGTCTATTATTAATGATTTAATTCCTTGTTTTTCTAATTCTTTATATTTGTTTTTAAAGTCTTCTGCAGTTCCTTCATCAAATGAAGAAAATGAAATATAACCTATGTCATTTTCTAATTTTTTAGTTTCTACAGGATTTACTTTTATATTTTCTCTTTTTAATTCAAATGTTTTTGTTTCTGTTCCTCTTAAAATTTCAAGTTTAACTGTTGTTCCTGATTCTCCTTTTATTTTGTTTGCTAATACTGACATATCTTCTGCTGTGTATTCAACATCATCAACTTTTACAATTAAGTCTCCTGGTAAGATTCCAGCCTTTTCCGCTGGGCTATCTTTTATTGGTGATAATACCATAACTTTGTCATTATCTTCATCTTTTACCATATAAATTCCTATTCCAACAAAATTTCCTGTAGTATCATCCATAAAGTCTTTCATGTCTTCTTTTGAAATATACTCTGTGTATGGATCATCTAGGCCTTCTATGTATCCTTTTATTGCTCCTTCAGTTAATTTTTCTTCATCTACCTCACCCAAATAATATTTGTCAATAATTGTTTTGTATTTACTAATTTGTGACGCTATATCATTACTATTAGAAGATGAAGTAATAAAATATTTTCCAATTTTATCGTTATTCGTAAGATATTGATACATTCCTATTGATGTAACTAAAAAAGTAATAAATGCTACAATTACAATTAACATTATCACTTTATATACTTTAAATCTCTTTTTTTCTTCCACTTTCTATCATTCCTTTCACAATCTACCAATAAGGTTGGAAAATATAAATTTTATTTTTCAAGCCTATATTTATAATATGGAAAAGTCCCAAATGGGACATTTTCATATTTATTATATTACTATTTACTTACTTTTATTATAATTAATTATTATAGATAATTCATTGGATTAACTCTATTAGAATATAATCCTGGGCTTACTCTTACTTCGAAATGTAAATGTGGTCCTGTTGAATTTCCTGTTGAACCAACTCTCATAATTTGTTGTCCTTGTTTTACTTTTTGCCCAGATGACACAGCAATTGAACCTGCTTGTCCATGTGCATAAAGAGTATACAATCCGTTATAATGTGCTATTATGATATAATTTCCATAACTTGATGTTAAAGCTTCAGCTGTTACTACGATACCATCTGCTACAGCATATACTGGTGCACCACTAATTCCTCCAGCCCCAAAATCTACTGCTCCATGATATTGACCACTTGAATAGTACATTCCTGTTGTAACATAACTATTTACTGGTTTTATAAATCCACTTGAGCTTGGGGTACTATTACTTGTTGTTGATGAATTATTTTTTCCACTATTATTATTTGATGAATTTTGTTGTTGCTGTTGTTGTTTTCTAGCCGCTTCTATTTGTGCTTGCATTGATTTAATTTTAGAATCTATTGATTTATTTGCTTGGTTTAATTCTTCTATTCTACTTTGTAATGTTTTTTCATCTTCTGACAATTTAGCTACTTGTTTGTCTTTTTCATTTTTTGTAGTTTGTAATTGTGCTGAAACACTTTTTTTACTTTCTTTAGAATTTGATAATTCTTGTTTACTCTCTTCTAATGTTTTTTTAGTATTTTCTATTTTCTCTTTTTGTGATTGTATTTTTTCTAATAATTCAGAATCATTTGTTGCTATTTCTGTTACTAAATAGTAATTAGATATCAAATCAGTTACACTCTCTGAAGATAGAATCACGTCTAAATAAGATGTTTCTCCAGCTTCATATGTAGCAACTAATCTTGCATTTAATAATTCTTCTTGTTTAGAATAGTCTTCTTGAGCTTTTTTTAGTTCATTTTGTGATTGTTCTATTTTTGAGTTTAAATCAGAAATTTTACCATCTAATTCATCTATTTGACTTTGATAATCTGTAATTTGAGAAGATAATTCTTCAACTTGTTTTACAGTTTCTGACTTTTCTGCTTGAACTTCTTGTAAATCTGATTGTGCTTCAGTTATTTTTTTATTATTTTCGCTTTGTTCACTTTTTAATTCAGTGGTTGTGGCAGCTATTACTACACTACTTTGTAAAATTATTATCGTTAATATTATTGCTATAATTTTTACACCTAATTTTTTCATAAGATTTCCTCCTATTAATATTCGCTCTAATTGGTTGTATTTGTTTCATTTTCACTGTTTTGATTTTCTGTATTTGTGTTTTTAGGAACTACTCCATTTGTTATATATGGCATTGGATCTGTTACAACCCCATCTATTCTAACTTCAAAATGTGCATGTGGTCCTGTTGAATATCCTGTTGAGCCAACTTTTAGAATTGCATCTCCTCTTTTTACTAATTGCCCTACTTGAACTAAAATTTCTGATCCATGTGCATATAATGTAGAAATTCCACCACCATGGTCGATTATTACCATATTTCCATATGCTGCATTATATCCTGCTTTTGTCACAATTCCATCATTTGCAGCAATAAAATTTGCACCCATTGGAGCACTAATATCTGTTCCTGTATGTAGTTTATAAACTCCTGTAATTGGGTGTGTTCTCATTCCATACTTTGAACTGATTCTTGTATAGCCTGGAACTGGCCAAGCAAGTTCTCCACCAATATATTGTGTGTCTAATCCTTCCATAGCCAAAGCTAATATTTCTTGGTTTATTTCAGTAAATCTATTATTATATTCGTCTATTTTTGTTTGTATATCTTTTTCTTGATCTGATAATTTTGATATATAATTTTCTCTAACACTTTTTGTATTTTCTAATACTTTTGCTGTTTTTATTTGATTTTGTTTTATTATTCCTAGTTGTTCTTCATTTTGATCTAGTCTTTTCTTTGATAATTCTATTGCATCTTTTTTCTGTTTCATTTCTTCTAATAATTCTGTTTCATGATTTGTTAACTCTGTTATAAGGAAATAATTGGATAAGAATTCTGAAACACTCTTAGAACTTAAAATAACATCTAAATATTGAGTATCTCCCGCTTCATACATTATAACAAGCCTTTGCTCCAATATTTCTTTTTGTTTATTATATTTTTCTTCTGCTTCTTTAAGTTCTCCTTCAATGCTTTCTATTGAAGATTGTAATCTTGCAATTTTAGTATTTAATTCATCTAATTCGCTTTGTGCTGATGAAATTTTGTCATCTAATTTTTGAACTTGTTGTAAATTCTGACTTAATTCATCTTGTACACTATTTAATTCTTCATTAGCATCATCTATTTTTTGTTGTAATTCTTTTTGTTCTGTTTGTAAATCTGTTGATGAATCATTACTAGTGTTTTGTTCATTTTCTTCTGCAAATACATTTGAGAATATACTAAAACTACTTATTACAAGAACTATAACAATACATAAGATCTTACGCATGTCTTCTCCTTTATACTTTTAAATACTTTCTCATAGAAATAACACTTCCGCATAGCTCCTATTCCAATTCCTAATAGCATATAAACAAATATAATTGAGTTAAGCATTTCGCTAAAGCTTACTAAGCTCATATTTATTACTTGCATAAATTGAGCATTTACTAATTTATCTGCAATAAAGCTATATGCTCCTCCTACTAGTACGATTGAAATCATACTAGCAATTATACCTATAATCATACCTTCTACTATGAATGGCCATCTTATAAAACCATTTGTTGCACCTACGTATTTCATTATAGATATTTCTTTTCTTCTTGCATGAACGGTTAATTTTATAGTATTTGCTATAATAAAAATTGAAATAACAATTAATAAAATTAAAATAACTCCTGTTACAATTTTTATTCCATTAGCCAAATTAATTAAAGTTGATACAGTTTCATCTTTGCTAGTTATTTTCTTTACATTTTCAAATGTTAAAATTTGATCTTGCACTGATTTACTTTGATTTAAATCTGTTAATGTAACAACATAAGATGCTGGAAAAATATTATTTTCTTCGTATCCAGCCAATAAATCTTGTTTATCACCAAATTTTTCTTTCATTTGATTTAATGCATCTTCTTTTGAAACAAATTCTATTGTACTAACTCCATCTAATTTTCTTATTTTTTCTCCTATTTCGTCAATTTGTTCTTGTGTAGCGTCATTATTTATAAATACTTGTATCCCTTGAGCTGATTCTACTTCTGAAACAAAATGATTTATATTCTCTCCTAATATTAAGAATATTCCAAATATAATCATTGTTGCACACATAATCATAAGTGATGCTCCAGTAGATTTTTTGTTTTTAAATACGTTACTAAATCCTTCCCCTATTAAATATCCTAATCTATTATATTTCACAATCATAACCACCTTTTTTATCATCTCTTATAATTTTGCCTCTATTTATATGAATAACTCTTTTTTTCATTTTATCTACAATGTCCTTGGCATGTGTTGCTACTACTACTGTTGTTCCTCTCATATTTATATCATTTAATAAATTCATAATTTCCCAAGCTGTGTCTGGGTCTAGGTTTCCTGTTGGTTCGTCTGCGATTAACATAGATGGATTATTTACTAATGCTCTTGCTAGAGCTACTCTTTGTTGTTCTCCACCTGATAACTCATTTGGATACATTTTTGCTTTTCCACTTAATCCTACCAATGATAAAACCATTGGCACTTGTCTTCTTATGTGTCTTGGTGTTGCTCTTACTATATACATTGCATATGCAACATTATCATATACAGTTTTATCTGGTAATAGTCTGAAGTCTTGAAAAACAACTCCCATGCTTCTTCTTAAATATGGAATTCTATTTGCCTTTAAAAATGTAGTATCTTTTCCATTTATTATTATATTTCCTGATGTTGGTTCTTCTTCTTTTAATATTAATTTTATTAATGTAGATTTTCCACTTCCTGAAGATCCTACTAAAAAAGCAAATTCTCCTTTATCTATAACAAAATTAGCGTTTTTTACTGCGTTTGTTCCAGTATCATATGTTTTTGTTACATTTCTAAATTCTATCATTATTTTTCTCCTTAACGTACGTTTCTATTATAATCTTTTTATTCATTCTAATCATAACAATAATATTCTTTTTTTGCAATAGTTTTCTTGTAAAAAAAAGATAGAAAATGTTGGTTTCTTTACATTTTTCTATCTTCTATTTTTTTATTATTCTATCTTTAGTTTTATTGATTGTTTTTCTTAAAAGTTACTTCTTGAAATAAGAAATCTTTTACTTTTCCCCATGTAATTTCTTGATGTAAAAATTCATTAATTTCATCTTCAACTTTTTGTTGATATGGTGTTAATTCTACTTTAATTTCTTTATTCCAATCAATATCTTGCAACCAGAATGCTTTAAAACTTGACCAAAATCCAGCTTTTACAGGCAAGTTATTATTTCTAATTGTTCCAGCATTTTCTGTTGTTATTTGTTCATTATCTAATTGAACTCCGCCAAATACTCCAGATACTTTTTCTTCTTTCAAATCTGCCATCTTGCTTCCTCCTTTGTTTTCTATATATGTTATTTATACTACACTTACTTTTAATTATCAAGCAATTTATATGAATTAAATATTAAATATTTGTTACATATTCGTTACATATATATTACATTCCCGTTTTATTAAACTTAATAAATTAAATCTCAGCAATAATATGATCTTTTTCACATTTTTTGCATATAACTTTTTGTAATTTGTTTTCTAAATTTTTATCAGTTTTACAATAAACTAATATATAATTTTTAGTATGTCCTCTATATTCTCCATCTTTTTGTTCTTCGAATAGTACTTCAATTTCTTGCCCAATATATTTTTGGTTATATTCTTCTTCATTTTCATCTGATAATTTTAATAATCTTTTACTTCTTACATCTTTGATATTACCATCTATTTGATTTGGCATAACAGCTGCTTTTGTTCCTTTTCTTTGAGAATATTTGAATATATGCATTTTATAAAATTTAATACGTTTTAAAAATTGATATGTTTTTTCAAATTCTTCTTCAGTTTCTCCTGGAAAACCAACTATAATATCTGTTGTTAATATTACATCTTTATAATTTTTTCTTAATATATTTACTATATTTTCAAATTCTTCGGTAGTATATCTTCTATTCATTCTTTTTAATGTTTCATCACACCCACTTTGTAATGATAAGTGAAAATGATGACATACTTTTTCTAATTTTTTTAATCTAGCTATAAACTCTTCTGTTATTAAAAGAGGTTCTATAGACCCTAATCTTATTCTTTCTATTCCTTCAATTTGATTTATTTCTTCTAATAAATCAATTAATCCATATTCTTGTTTAAATTCTTTTCCATATGATGCCACATGAATTCCTGTTATAACAACTTCTTTTATACCTTTACTAGCAATTTTTTTGATCTCTGATATTACGTTTTGAGGAATCCTACTTCTTACTCTTCCTCTTGCGTATGGAATAATACAATATGAGCAAAATCTATCACATCCATCTTGTACTTTTATTACTGCTCTAGTTTTTTCAGTATATATTACATCACCAAAATCGACAAATTCCTTTTGTTGCATTACATCTTCAATTTCTGTTTGTGTTATATTCTCATCTATATATTTTTCAACATATTCTACTATTTGTTTCTTTTCGTTATTTCCAAGAACTAGATCTATTTCTTTTATATTTTCTAATTCATTTTTAGCAACCTGAGCATAACAACCACATGCTACTACTATTGCATCTTTATTTAATTCTTTTACTCTTCTTAACATCTGACGTGATTTTCTATCAGACATATTTGTTACTGTACATGTGTTTATAATATATATATCAGCCTTTTGGTTTTCTTCTACTAATATATATCCACTTTTTATAAACTTTTGCGCCATTGCATTTGTCTCGTACTGATTTACTTTGCATCCGCAATGTTATAAATGCTACTGTTTTCATTTCTTTCTCCTTACTTGATAGATAATATATTTTATTTATTTTCTAATTTTATTTTTACAAATATTATTACATACTTCCTGTTACTTTTCAATATTATTTAGTTTACAATTGTTTTCAGTACTTTTATTCATTTTTTATTTTTCAAAACCCCCTCAATTTTATAATATCGAGGGGGTTCTATTTATTTTAGTACGTCAAAATTATCTAATGCTTTTCCTGTACCTAATGCAACACATGAAACTGTATCTTGTGCAATCATTACATTTATTCCTGTTTTTTCTTGTAAAAGTTTATCTAATCCGTCAATTAAACATCCTCCACCAGTCATATAAATTCCTCTATCACTAATATCTGCTGCAAGTTCTGGGGGTGTTTTTTCTAATACAGAATGTACGCTGTCAACAATCATCATTGCTGGCTCTATTAATGCTTCTAACATTTCACTTGAATGAACTTTTAGTGTTTTTGGAAGTCCTGTTACTAAATCTCTTCCTCTTACTTCCATATCTATGTCTTGTATTTTTGGGAATACACATCCTATATTAATCTTTAAGTCTTCTGCTGTTCTTTCTCCTATCATGATATTATGTTTTTTCTTGATGTATTTTACTATGTATTCATCAAATTTGTCTCCAGCCACTTTTAATGATGTACTTACAACAGATCCTCCTAATGAAATAACAGCTATATCTGTTGTTCCTCCACCAATATCTACTACCATATTTCCACATGGTTTAGATATATCTATTCCTGCTCCAATTGCTGCTGCAATTGGTTCTTCTATTAAGCAAACTTTTCTAGCTCCCGCATTTGTAGCAGCATCAATTACTGCTTTTTTCTCTACTTCGGTTACTTGTGAAGGAATACATATCATTATTCTTGGTGCAAATATAGATTTTCCGCACACTTTATTAATAAAATATTTTAACATTTTTTCAGTTACTGTATAGTCAGATATTACACCATCTCTTAGTGGTCTAGTTGCAATTATATTTCCAGGTGTTCTTCCTAACATTCTTCTAGCTTCTTGACCTACTGCTAATACTTCTCCAGTGTTATTGTCTACTGCAACTACAGATGGTTCTCTTAATACTATACCTCTCCCTTTTACATATGCAATTACTGTAGCTGTTCCTAAATCTATACCAATATCTTGTCCTAAACCAAATTTAAACATGCAAACCTTCCCTTCTATGCGCTTATTTCTTTTTCGTTACAATTGTATTACGATTATATTACAAACATTCCAATTTATCAACCCTTTTTTTAATTTTTTATATATTTATTTGATTTATTATTATCTTGAATAATCTTGTTTTTTATATTATAATATCTATATTACTAGGAGGTAAAAATGGGTCATTATAAATTTACAACTCAAAATGAAATAGAAACTATGAAGTTAGCCAAACAATTAGCCAAACAGTGCAAAACTAAAGATATAATTGTTTTAACAGGAAATTTAGGATCTGGAAAAACAAAGTTTACAGAAGGCTTTTTGTCTTATTTCGGATTGGAAAATGAAATATCTAGTCCTACTTTTACTATTGTTAATGAATATTCAAAAAATAATATAAATATTTATCATTTTGATGTTTATAGACTTGAAGATTCCTCTGAATTTTATGAAATAGGCGGAGAAGAATATTTTGAAAAAGGTATTTGTCTTATTGAATGGGGAGAATTAATTCAAGATGCTTTGCCTAATGAATATATACATATAATATTTGAAAAAGATGAAAATAATGAAAATGCAAGAATTTTAAATATAAATACAAATTGTGAAAGGTTGGAAAAATATATTGAAAATATTAAGTATTGATACTGCTAGTGATATATGCGGTGTTTCTATTTTAGAAAATAATGAATTAATCAGTAAATTAGATACAAATACAGGTCGTACTCATTCTGAAAATTTACTTCCAATGATAAATACTGCTTTTGAAAAATCAAATTTATCCATTAATGATATTGACTTAATTATATGTGATAAAGGTCCTGGTTCTTTTACCGGAATCAGAATTGGAATTGCAACAGCAAAAGCATTTCATGATAGTTTAGACATTCCATGTATTGGTATTTCTTCTTTAGAAAGTTTAGCATATAATGTCAAATCAGATTTAGTTGATGGAGATTTTGTTTGCAGCATTATTGATTGTAAAAACAATAACTGTTATTATGCTATTTATGCATTGGAAAATAATAATTTAAAGGAAATTGTATCTCCAAAATCTGATAGTATAGAAAATCTTATAAATGTTGAATTAAATATTAGAAATAAAAATGTTACTTTTGTTGGTGATGGTGTTAATATTTACAAAGACCAATTATCTTCTTCATTTAAAAATAGCACTTTTTCTAACAAAAATTTTCTTGATTCATATAGTCTGGGAATATGCGGATTAGAGAAATTTTATAATAACCAATTTGATGATTTTTTACCTTTATATTTAAAGAAACCTCAAGCACAAAGACAACTAGAGGAAAAATTAAAAAAGTAATTAGTTATTTTGTATAATTATCTATATTAGAAAGGATGAATTATGGCTTTTACATTCAGAGAAATGCAATTATGTGATTTAGAACAAATTAAAAATGATTTAATTTCTCAATTTGATAATTTTTGGACTTATGAGATTTTGAAAGATGAATTATCTAGTTCTTCTTCTAAATATATTGCAGTACTTGATAAAGAAAAAGTTATTGGATTTGCTGGTCTAAAAATAGTTTTTGATGAAGCTGATATTATGAATATAGTTGTTAGAAATTCTTACAGAAGTCAAGGGGTTGGAACTGCCTTATTAGATAGTTTAATTTCTTTGGCTAATAGTATGAGTTTGAAATCTATCTTATTAGAAGTAAATGAAGATAATAATGTTGCTATTCATTTATATAAAAAATTTGGTTTTCAACAAATAAGTATTAGAAAAAATTATTATAAAAATAAAAGTGCTCTTATTATGAAAAAGATATTATAATCTTATTATAATATCTTTTTCGTTTTTTATATCGATTTTACTATATTTAACTCCACATTCATCAAATAATGTTCTAGAAGCAATATTATTTTCTGAGTCTTTATATTTGTCAGATAAATATATAATCTCTTTTATTCCTGACTGGATAATAATTTTTGCGCATTCGTTACATGGAAATAAATCAACATATAATTTTGCATTTTCTAAATCTTTTTTGCTTCCTCTATAATTAAGAATAGCATTTAATTCAGCATGACATACATATGGATATTTAGTATCCAAATTATTTCCTTCTCTTCCCCATGGAAAATGTTCATCACTAAATCCATTAGGAGCTCCATTATAACCTATTGATAATATTCTATTATCGTTGCTTACAATACATGCACCAACTTGTGTTGATGGATCTTTACTTCTCATTGCAGATAATTTTGCAATTGCCATAAAATATTCATCCCATGCTAAATAATCTTTTCTCTTTTCGTTATTATTCATATTACTTCCTCCATTATTAGTTATTTATTTTAATATAGGTTTATATTATTTACTCATACCATTCTAATTCCCAATCAGCAATAATTACAGTGTCACCTTCACAAACTCCCATTTCTTTTAGTTTGTCTTCAATTCCCATGTTTTTCAAACTTTTCTGTAGGTAATACATTGACTCATTATCATCTATGTTTACTCTTCCCATTAGTCTTTCTACTGCTTTTCCTGTAACAATATATACATCATCTTGTTTTTTTATCTCCCATTGTTGTCTTTCATCTTCTAATGTATATACGATTTTATCTTCTATTTCAATTAAATCTTCTTTTGGCAATGTTTCTAATATTTCAGCAACATGATCTATTAATTCTTGAACTCCTTGTTTTGTAACTCCTGATATTTCATAAAGTTCCATTTTTTCTTTTTTAGCTAATTTTCTGACTTCATCCAAAACTTTTTCATCTTGCATTACATCTATTTTATTTGCTACAATAATTTGTTTTCTTTCACTTAATTTTTCACTATATTTTTTTAATTCTTGATTAATAGCATAAAAATCTTCTACTGGATCTCTTCCTTCTTGTCCTGAAACATCTAAGAAATGTAGCAATAATCTTGTTCTTTCAACATGTCTCAAAAATTGAATTCCAAGCCCTATACCTTCACTTGCTCCTTCAATTATACCTGGTATATCGGCAATTACAAATCCATCTCCATTTTTAGTCTTTACCACACCTAAATTTGGTTCTAATGTTGTAAAATGATAATTTGCAATTTTAGGTCTCGCTTCAGTAACTGTAGCCAAAAATGTTGACTTTCCTACATTTGGGAATCCTAATAAACCAACATCTGCTAACAATTTTAATTCTAATATAAGCTCTTTTTCCTCTCCTTTTTCTCCATCTTCTGAAAATCTAGGAGCTTGACGTGTTGCTGTTGCGAAATGAGAATTTCCTCTTCCACCTCTTCCACCTTTCAAAATCAACTCTTTTTGATCTGGTTCAGATAAATCAACAACAACCTTTCCTGTCTGAGCATCTTTAACAACAGTACCTCTTGGTACCTTAATATATAAATCCTCACCATATTTTCCATTACAGTGATTTCCGCTTCCATTTTCTCCATTTTTAGCCTTAAATTTCTTATTATACCTAAAATCAATCAACGTATTTTTATCTTTATCAACTTGGAAATAAATATTTCCACCATTTCCTCCGTCGCCGCCATCAGGCCCACCTGCAGCCACATACTTTTCTCTACGAAAAGTGGCAGCTCCATTTCCACCATCACCAGCTTTTATCATTATCTTTGTATAATCTGTAAACATATCATTCTCCTTTTTGATCCGATCAGGGGGACGCGCCCCTTGATCGTTTTTGGCTATTTTCCGACCAAGGGGCGCGTCCCCTTGGTCGCCCTTGGTCACTTTTTTATTCAAAATAATCTAATTTCATTGCTTGCTTAACTTTTTTTATTGTTTTTTTGGCTTCTTCTTGAGCTTTTTTAGTTCCTTCTTTTAGGATTTTATCAATTTCTTCTGGATGTGCTTCATAATACGCTCTTTTTTCTCTTATTGGTCTTAATTCTTCTATAATATTATGTGCTAATTGCTTTTTGCAAGCAACACATCCTCTTTTCCCTGTTCTACATTCTTCACATACTGTTTTTACCTCATCTTTTGGTGTAAATAATTTATGATAATATGCTACCATGCATATATCAGGATTTCCTAAGTCATCTTTTTTTATACGATTAGGATCTGTTACTGCTCCCATTACTTTTTTTGTTATTTCTTCTTCACTATCAGCTAAGTAAATCGCATTTCCTAATGATTTTCCCATTTTTTCATTACCATCTAATCCTTTTATTCTTTTGCCACTAGACAAAACTGCTTCTGGTTCTATTAATATTTCTCCATATATAGAATTAAATTTTCTTACTATTTCTCTACATTGTTCAATTAATGGTAATTGATCTTCTCCAACTGGTATCATTTCGCCACTAAAAGCTGTTATGTCAGCAGCCTGACTTACTGGATATCCTAAAAATCCATATGTTACACTTTCTCCAAACAATTCTTTTTTTTGTGCAATTTCTGTTTTTACGGTCGGATTTCTTTGTAATCTTGCAATTGTTACCAAATTAGAGTAGAACACTGTTAATTCGGCAACTTCTGGTATCATTGATTGTATGTATATTGTCGTCTTATTAGGATCTATTCCGACAAGATAAGTAATCAATTGCAACTTCTCTTACATTTTTTCTTACTTTTTCTGGATTATTAAAATTATCTGTTAATGCTTGAACATCTGCAATTAATATATATGGGTCATATTCACCACTTTCTTGTAATTCAACTCTCTTTTTTAATGATCCAAAATAATGTCCTATATGCAATCTTCCTGTTGGTCTATCACCTGTTAAAATTCTTTTTTTGTTCATCTATTTTTTCTCCTTTTATAATTATAGATATATTTTTTTAATTTTATATTTCTTCATTGTGCTTATTATACTATATTTATTAATTTATTACAAGAATACTCGTTTTTATAACAAAAAAAGAATCAGGATTTATCTTCCTGATTCCTCTTTAGATCTTTCTTCTTTAATTTTTTGTTTTCTTTTTTCAAATAACTGATAAGCTCTTTCCATATAAGGTATTTCATCTGGTTCATTTCTCAAGATCGCTCTTTGTAGCTTTGTAAATATCCAGCACTCGTAATATTCTAATATATTTGACTTTTCTAACGTTTCTAATTTTTCTAAAATTCTATAAAGTTGTCTTGTCCAGGTTTCTTCACCCTGCATGCCTTCCCCATATTGATAATACGGTTTACTATCTAATCTCTGAGCTTCTCCTCTTGTTATAAATATTCCTGCTTTGGTTTTTATCATATCTCCAGATTCCAATAAGCTTTCTACTTTTTCTTCTAACTCTTTTCTTATCTGGTCTAGATCAACGTCAAAGTTGTACTTTTTATATTGATCATTTAATGTGACAAAACGATAAAATTGTCTGTATTTAGGTACAGCATTTCCCAATATTTCTTCTAATAACATTTCATTTGGTAGGCTATACCAATCATCATTTTTGTGACCACTATAAACTTGTTTAGAAGCAAAATATATAATTCCTTCTTTTACATCTTCTTTATTATCTATTCCACTAAAGAAGAATCTTTTATATTGTTCGTTATTTAATAAATTCATAATCAACATCCATTATTTATTTATATTCATCGTATTAAAATTTATTATTAATATAATGACTATTTTAACCAGTCTGGATTTTCTAGATACCAATCAATTGTTTTTACTATTCCATCTTCAAATTTTGTTTTTGGATACCAACCAAGTTCATTTTTAATTTTTGTTGGATCAATTGCATATCTATAATCATGACCTTTTCTGTCTTCAACATATTCTATTAAATCTTCTGATTTTCCAAGTCTTTGTAATATTAATTTTACAATTTCAATGTTTCTTTTTTCATTATGTCCACCAATATTATATCTTTCTCCAGCAATTCCTTTATGGAATACTAAATCTATTGCTTCACAATGATCTTCTACAAATAACCAATCTCTTATATTTTTTCCTGTTCCATATACTGGTAGTTTTTCGTCATTTAAAGCTAATTTGATCATATGTGGAATTAATTTTTCATTATGTTGGTATGGTCCATAATTGTTTGAACAGTTTGTTACATTAACATTCATTTTGTATGTTTCTTTGTATGCTAATGCTATCAAGTCTGAACTTGCTTTTGATGATGAATATGGACTACTTGGTTTTATTGGAGATTTTTCAGTAAAATATCCATCTTCTCCTAATGAACCATAAACTTCATCTGTAGAAATGTGAACAAATTTATTTTCACTTCCTTCTCCCCATTTTTGTTTTGCTGTTTCTAATAATGTATGTGTTCCTATTACATTTGTTTGTGTGAATACAAATGGATTTTTTATACTATTATCAACATGTGATTCTGCAGCAAAATGAATTACTCCGTTTATATCATATTTATCGAAAATTTCTTTCATTTTTTCAAAATCGCATATATCTGCTTGTTCAAATTCAATTTTATCTTGAACCTTTTTTAAGTTATCCATATTACCTGCATATGTTAGTTTATCAACTACTACAACTTTATAATCAGGATGTTTATTTACAAAATATTCTGCAAAGTTTGCTCCTATAAAACCAGCTGCTCCTGTTACTAATACATTTTTCATAATAATTTCACCTCTAATAATTTATTTTCTTTTCTATATAATTCATTGCAATTACTGCAATTTCTTCCATTTTTTCTCTTGTATATTGATCTTTGCAATCTAATCTTTTTATAAATTTGTTAATATAATCATTTTCTTTTATTATATTTAATGTTTCTTTAAAATTAATTGCATATATATGAGCTATAATAGCAACCATAACATCCATATCCGTCTTGGCTTTTGCATATAATAAAAGCTGCTCTTTTTTAAAATCTTCAAAAAACTCTGGACTTAAAACTTCTTTTGAAATATCACTACTTCCAAAGAATCCAAAGTCTTCAATTTTTTGTTCTAGCAATCCTCTAAATATGTCTAGGTTATCTGCATCTCTAATTATTTTACTATGCAAATTTTCTTTTTCAGATAATCCTTTTTCTATTTCATATTTGTTATGATTGTTAATTGCTTTATATATAATGGCATCATTTTTTTCGTCTTGAACAAATCTTCTGATCCATTTATCCGCAAATAGAACTTCTACACTTTTTTGTCCATGGTCTATACTCATTTTGTCTGAGAAGGTATTGTATAATTTAATTTGTTCAAACCTTCCTATATCATGTAGCAATCCTATAATTTCTGCTAGATCTTGTTCTTCTTGGGATAATCCTAAATCTTTTGCTATTTTTTTTGAATTTTCTGCAACGTGATACATATGTATAATTTTCAAATTAATTTGTGGATTATTAATGTCGTAATTTGAAATGTATTCTTTAAAAACATTCTTCGCTTTTAATATATCTATCATCATTCTGTACTTCCTTTATTTTTTTCTTTAAGTCCAATAATTAGGAGTGTCCCAGAATCCCAGTTTTAGGGAAAAGAAGGAACGTCCCCAAATCCCTTTATTCTTCTCCAAATTTGTTTGTTGCTAAGTCTTTTAGATATTGTCCATATGCTGTTTTCATGTATTTGTCTGCTAATTTTGATAGTTGTTCTGCTGTAATCCATCCATTTTTGTATGCTATTTCTTCTGGACAACTAACTTGCATTCCTTGTCTTTTTTCTATTGTTTGTACGAAACTTGCTGTTTCTAATAATGCATCATGTGTTCCTGTATCAAACCATGTCATTCCTCTTCCTAATTTTTCTACTGTTAGTTTTCCTCTTTTCATGTATTCATCATTTACTGAAGTTATTTCTAATTCTCCTCTTGCTGATGGTTTTACATTTTTTGCTATTTCTATTACGTCGTTTGTGTAGAAATATAGTCCTGGTACTGCATAATTTGATTTTGGATTTTCTGGTTTTTCTTCAATTGAAATTGCTTTTCCGTCTTTATCTACTTCAACAACTCCATAAGCTCTTGGATCTTTTACATAGTATCCAAATATTGTTGATTCATCTTCTCTAGCATTTGCTCTTTTTAATATTTCTGGTAAATGAGATCCATAGAACATGTTGTCTCCTAATATCATAACAACATTGTCATCACCTATAAATTCTTCACCTATGATGAATGCTTCTGCTAGTCCGTTTGGTTTTTCTTGTACTTTGTATTCAAAATGCATTCCCCATTGTGATCCATCACCTAATAATTCTTTGAATACTTCTATATCTCTTGGAGTTGAAATGATTAAAACTTCTTTTACATCAGCATTCATAAGTACTGATAATGGATAGTATATCATTGGTTTATCATATACTGGCATTATTTGTTTTGATATTGCAATTGTTAATGGATATAATCTTGTTCCACTTCCTCCTGCTAAAATTATTCCTTTTCTATTTTTCATTTTATAAACTTCCTTTCACCATTTTTCCTTCTTCTTGTAAATATCTTTTTAAAGCATCTTCCCATTCAGGCACTTTAACACCTTGTGCTAATAGTTTATCTTTTGATAATTGTGAATTTTTAGGTCTTTTGGCTTGTGTTACTTTCATCATTTCAATGTATTCTTCTGTTGTTACTGGATTTACTTTACATATAATTCCAGCATATTCAAATATTGCTTTTGTGAAGTCATACCATGTTGTATATCCTTGATTTGTTGAATGATATACACCATATGGTATTTTCTTTTCTATTGCTTCTCCTATTATATTTGCTAAATCTTCTGCATAAGTTGGTGAACCATGTTGATCACATACAACACTTATTTCATCTTTTTGTTCTCCTAATTTTAACATAGTTCTTACAAAGTTGTTTCCATCTCCATATAACCATGCTGTTCTGAATATATAATATTTGTCTGTATTCTCTTGTATTTTTTCTTCTCCGTGTAATTTTGTTATTCCATAAACTGTAACAGGTGCTTTTTCGTCATCTTCTTTATAGTCTTTTTCTACGTCTAAATTTCCACCAAATACATAATCTGTACTTATATGTACTAATGGAATATCAACTGATTTTGCTGCTTTTGCTAAGTTTGCTGGTCCTTCTGCATTTATTTTTTCTACTATTTCTCCAGCTTCTTCTGCTTTATCAACTGCAGTATATGCAGCACAGTTAATAATATAATCTGGTTTTACCTCTTCCACATATTTTAATACAGCACTTTCATCTGTTATATCTAAATCTGCTACATCTGTACAAATTAATTCATTTCCTTTTTCTAATCTTTTTCTTACAGATTTTGCAAGCATTCCATTTGCTCCTGTAATTAGTATTTTCATACTTACACTTCCTTTCTAATTTCACGTGTATATCATACCATTTAACCAAAAAAAGTACAAGTCTTTTCTTGTACTTTTTTATAATTTGTCGATTATTAATTATTTTCGTTATCTTTATTTATATTTATTTTTTTATCAACTATAAATTGAGGTCTTTGTTTAGATTCATCATATATTCTAGCAATATATTCTGACATTATCCAAATTGATAATAATTGTACTCCTGCAAAGAAAGTTATTGCAACCATAATAGATGTCCATCCTGCTGATAAGTTATTTAATTTAAATGCATATGATAGTAGTGCATATATAAGTACAATGATAGATATTACAATAGAAATCATACCTAATAATCCAACTAATTTTAATGGTTTTGTTGAAAAGCTAATAATACCATCAGAAGCAAGTTTCAACATTTTTCTAAGGGGATATTTTGTTTTTCCAGCATATCTCTCTTTTCTTTCATATTCAAATGGTATTTGTTTGTATCCTACCCAACTAAATAATCCTCTTAAAAATTTATTATGTTCTGGCATATTATTTATAGTATCTACCACTTTTTTGTCTACTAATCTAAAATCTCCTGTGTCTTTTGGTATTTCAACATCTGATAATACATTTAAAGTTTTATAAAATAATTTTGCTGTGGTTAATTTAAAAATCGACTCGCCTTTTCTCTTTTTTCTTTTTGCATAAACTACTTCATTTCCACTTTCCCATAATTTCAACATATCTGGAATTAATTCAGGCGGATCTTGTAAATCGGCATCCATAATAATGACAGCATCTCCTGTAGTATATTTTAGACCAGCTGTTACTGCTGCCTGATGTCCAAAATTTCTTGAAAAAGAAATTATTTTAACATTCTTATCTTTTTGAGCTATATCTTCAAGTAATTCCATTGTCTTATCTTTACTTCCGTCATTTACAAAAATAATTTCATAACAATATTCTTTTAAATTCTCCAAACTTTCTTTTACTCTTTTATAACATTCGTTTACTACTTTTTCTTCATAATACATTGGTATTATAAGAGATATTTTTTTCATTTCCATTAACATTCCTTCTATCATACTAATTTATAAAAAGTATTGACCAATTATCATTTTTTATAATTGGTCTATTACTTTTTATTCTTTTTCATGTTTTTTTCTAAAAATAACTAACTTGCTTAAAATATAATTAAGTATTACTACTGCAACTTGTGTTGTTACTTTTGATATTACATCATTTATTGCCAATACATGAATCATGAATGCAAACATTCCAACATCACATAAAGCTCCTGTAAATAACCTTGCTAGTATAAATGAAATCATCTCTTTTAGTGATTCTTTTAATGATTCTGTTTTACTATCAAACACAAATATTTTATTAGTAAAATAAGCAAATAGTACTGATATAACCCAAGCAATTATATTACTTATAATTTCATCTATTCCTAAAATATTTGATGGTATATAATATGATATAAAATTAACAACTGTTGTACATCCTCCAAATACTAGGTAATTTATTATCTCTTTATACTTCAAATATAATTGTTTTATTTTTTCCATTTGTTTCTCCTGTTTTAATATTTCTTATAACAATAATTCCTATCAACATTTCCAACTATACCATTTACCGTTCCTGAACTTGTATATTGCCATGTTGTATAAGAATACTTATAATCTGTTTCTGATGTATAATGAGCAAGCCAAATATCATATTGTGACAATTCTTTTATATTTAAATTATTTAAAAGCCAATATTTATTTGCATAAATCATAGATTTATATCCTGCTTGTTGAATTCTGTTGCAAAATGCTTTACATATTCTTGTTCTTAATTCAGTTGATATATTATCTGCTCTTCCTGTTCCCACTGGTGTTCTTTCTGTATCAATTGCAATTGGATATCTAATTGGGATATTATATTTTCTTACTAAATTCAAAACAAAGTCTGCTTCTTCTATAGCTTCTTTTTCTGTTATTGCTTGAGAAAAGAAATATACTCCAACATCTATTCCATTTAAATATGCATTTTTTAAGTTTTGTTCAAAATACATATCTAAGTTCATACTTCCGCTTGCACCATATCCTCTATATCCTGCTCTTATTATTGCAAAATCTATTCCACTTCTTTTTACAGCTGCCCAATCTATTATTTTTTGATATACAGAAACATCTACTCCATCATATCTATTTTTATTTTTAAAGAAATTTACAATTATACTTACTGGCACTTGTTTTCCGGCAGTAGTTGTAAATGACGTATCATATATACTATTACTTGTAAAAGTATATGAATATGTATATCCGTCAGCACTTAATGTCCAATTTTGTTTTGTTTTTCTTAATTTTTGGTCTGATATTACTTTTACTAATACTTGTTCGTTTGAAGTATATAAATATTTTACTGTTATATTAGGTGATCCTGCATAATTATAAACTTTAACTTTATATCTAATTCTTACTACAGTACCATTACCAGCCAAATCTTCTAATGTAGTAGCATAATCAGTATCTTTATTGAATGTATATG
>CAKPRW010000008.1 GCA_934183045.1 uncultured Clostridia bacterium | reverse complement strand
CTTTTCTACCACATTTACATTCCAATCCATTTTTTTGAATGATCATATGTCCAAACTCACATCCTGGTAACTTTCCTGTATCTAATAATTTATTATTTATAATTACAGCTCCACCTATACCAGTACCCAAAGTCAAACATACACTTCTATCATACTTTTTTAAACATCCATATTCATTTTCAGCAATTGCTGCACACTTTGCATCATTTTTTATATTAATTGGTATATCAATATTTTCATGCAGCTTATCAACTATATCAAAATTCTCTATTCCAAGATTAACAGCATCTATTATCCTTCCATCCTCCACAGCTCCAGGAATCGCAATACCAATTGCAGATATAGAATACTTACCTTTCAACTTATTAACATTTTCAACAATATAATCTTCTATAGACTTTTTTATATTCCTCTTTTCCGTACTTGTAAGCCTTTTCTCTATCTTTTCCACAATTACACCATTATTATTAACAACGCCTATAGCAATATGACTTCCACCCAAATCAATACCTATCTTCATAACATCATCTCCTGAAAATTAAAAAGTTTTCTTTAAAATTGCCAAAAGGGCCGGGTCTTTTTGGCAATTTTTATCAAAGGACAAATATTTTTAGCTTTATACAATGCTAAAAATATTTATTTTCTTTAATTATATAATTATAAACCGATCAAGGGGCGCGTCCCCTTAATCGGATTTTTTTATACTCCATATGCTGAGAATAGGAAGTTACCCATATATACTTGGATACATGGTACTAGTACTACTACTACGAAGAATATTAATACTACACCAACTATTGCATATACTATTTGTGGTAATGCTTTCATTATTTTGTTCATTATGTTGTCTATGTCTATATCCATGTATTCTACTAGTTTTTCCATCATTTCTGTCAAGTCTGTTTGCATACCTATTTTTAACATTTCTGTCATCATTGGTGATGTTAGACCTGATTTTTCAAATGGTTCGATCCATGATTGTCCTATTAAGATATTATTTATTGATGTCTCTATTATTGATAACATAACATAGTTTTGTATTACGTTTTTACTTACTTCTATTGAGTCTTGTATTCTCATACCATTTTTTAAGTTTAATAGCATCGCTTTCATTAATCTAGAAAAGTCTAATGCAAATATTAAGCTCCCAAATATAGGCATTTTATATTTGAAATAGTGGAAATTGTATTTTCCTTTTGGAGTTCTTATATAAAATACTACACCAGCAACTGCTGCTATTATAATACTAACTGGTATATACCAATATTTAATAGCCTGATCTACAAAGTTCTTAAACCATAATGTTACTGCTGGTAATGTTTCTTTTGTTCCTAATTCTTCAAATATTCCTTGAATAGCTGGAATTGCAACTAACGTTCCTACAATTAGCATAACCAATAGTAAAACAAATTGAACAATGTTTGGAATTAAGATGGCTTTTAATTTTCTGTTTAAGGCATCTGATTCATCTAGATATTTTACTGCCTGCTCTAATGAATTTGTTAAAGAACCTGATAGCTCTCCAACTTTTATCATATTTACATATATATATGGAAATATATTTTCATAATATTCCATTGTTGTATACATATTATCTCCGGCTTCAACACCAGCTAATATATCTTCCAAAACCCCTCTAAAAGATAAGTTTTCTGTACTTTGTATTATTGTATTTAATGCATGAATGTTATTAAAGTTAGCCTTTTTTAATAAATAGAAATTTTGTGTAAATATTACCAAATCTCTACTAGTTATTTTTTCAGATTTAGCAAAATACAAATTAATCTTTTCTTTTGATGTTAATGTTTGTCTGTGCTCTCTACTTATCTGAGTTGTATTAACATTTTTCATTATCTCTTGTATATCTGTAACATTTTTCTTTTGTTTTTTCTGCCTGTTATTTGATCTATATGATATTTGTTCTATTGATATAGGCATCAAATTGTTATTTTTTAAAGATTTTATTAAATTTAATCTACTTGCTGATTCTACTTTATTTCTTACAATAGTGCCCTTGCTAGTTACAGCTTTATACATATATGTTGGCATGTATTTGCCCTCCTTTTACATTATTGTCTTCCTTTTTGGATTTTCAATTGCATAATTGTTCTATTTAGTGTTTCTATATTTTTCTCTTCTATTTGTGCTTTCGCTTGATCTAATGTTATTTTATCTTCAACAAATAATTTAGCAAGAGAATTTATTAAACCTATACTTCCCTTTTCCAAATTACTTTGTATTGCATCTTCTATTTCAGATACACTTAATTTTTCTTTTCTTATAATACCCGCTATAATATTATCAACTACCATTACTTCTGGAACTAAAACTAATTTTCCATCTCTACCTTTTAATAGTCTTTGTGAAACTACCAATTTTAGTAATGATGATAGCATATATTTAATAGTAGCTTGATCTCTTACTTCATAGAAGTTTATCATTCTATCGATTGTTTCTGCACATGATTTTGTATGTAGTGTTCCAATTACTAAATGTCCTGATTCTGCCATTTCTATTGCAGCTTCCATTGTAACTTTATCACGTATCTCTCCTATTACTAAAATATCACAATCCTCTCTTAAAGAGTTTTTTACACCATCACTAAAGCTTAAACTATCTCTACCTTTTCCTATTTCTTTTTGTACTATTAATGATTTTTTTGAATGATGTTTGTATTCAACTGGGTTTTCAAGAGTTAATATTTTTTTATTTTGGTTTTCATTTATATGATTTACTAATGCATTTAATGTTGTACTTTTACCAGAGTTAGTTTTTCCTGTAACCAATATTAATCCTTGTGTTTGATATGTCATTCTTCTTACAATATCTGGCACTCCTAAAGATTCATATGGTGGTAATTCATTTTTTATTAGTCTTAGTGTACATAGTGGTATATCATCTGATAGTGATATATTAACTCTTAGACGAATATCTCTGTATTGATATGAAGTATCTAATTTTCTAGTGTTATTAAAAACTTCGTCTTTTTCCACGTTTCCTTTTACTAAATAATCATATATTTCACTCATGTCTTCTGGTGTTAAGACTTCGCTTCCTTCTACAGGGACTAAATCTCTTGATATTCTAAGCATCGGTTTATTGTCACATATTAAATGTACATCTGAAGCATCTAATCTTATAGCTTCATCTAATATTGTATCTAAATTCATAATAAAAATTCCTCCTTGGTAAAATTAAAATATTAATAATTTTCTATTTAATTCTTCTAATGTTGTTAAGCCTTGTAGAACTTTATTTATTCCATCAACAATTAATGGCTTATAATCCCCTTCTAAGGCTTTATTTCTAATTTCTATACTTGATTTTCCGTTTATAATTTCTTGTTTTATTTCATCTGTTAAATCTAGTACTTCAAATAAACCTACTCTTTCGTAATATCCAGTATCATTACAATGTTTACATCCTACTGCATCATATGTGTCTCCTGATGTATCAAAATTCGTTTTATATTTTTCACCTAATGCTTCAATAATTCTTTTTTCTTCATCATTAAATTTTCTTTTTCTTCTACATTCTGGGCACAATTTTCTTACTAATCTTTGTGAAATTGATGTAGCTAATGTACTTGAAATATCATAGTCTGATATTCCCATTTTTCTAAGTCTTGTTATTACCTCAATACTATCAATAGTATGTATTGTTGATAAAACATAATGACCTGTTTGTCCAGCTTGAATTGCTATTTCTCCCGTCTCTTTATCTCTGATTTCACCTAATAATATAATGTCAGGATCCTGTCTTAAAACAGTTCTTAATGAACTTGCAAATGAAGTTTTAGTATCTATTTCAATTTGATTTAATCCCTCAATTCTTATTTCTACCGGATCCTCAATTGTTGTAATATTTATCTCTGGTCTATTCAAATAATCTATAATACTATATAAAGATGTAGTTTTACCTTCACCAGTAGGAGCTGCTATGACTGTTATACTGTTTTTCTTGTTAATACTCTTTTTAAATTTTTCTTCATCATATGGAAAACCTAATTCAAAAATATTTCTTATATCTGTATTTTTCTTTAACAATCTTAACACAAATTTTTCACCATTTACATTTGGTTGTGAAGATACACGGATATTATAATCATCATATAATAATATCCTTCCATCTTGAGATTCTTGTTTTTCTTGGTGCATATTTGATATAGCTTTCAATCTTCCTATTATCTGACTTTGTTTTTCCTTTGGAATTTCTGTAGCTGTAAATAGTTCTCCATCAATTCTATATCTTACTCTAACTTTATCTGTTAATGGTTCTATATGAATATCACTGGCTCTTCTTTCCATTCCAGTTTTTATTATACTATCAACTAAACTAGTAACTGTATCATTTTTATTACTTTGTGAATTAAAGTTATTAATTGATACTCCTTCTAAAGATCTAAGTACTTTATCAATATCACTTTCAAAAGTAATATATGATTCCATAACTAGGCCTTTATTTAAAAGCAACATTCTTACAGCATCCATATTTTTATTATTAACTGTCGTAGGGAAACATACTTTTATTCTGCCTTGTGTAACTTCAAATGGTATTGCTTTATTCTTTTTTGCAATATCTGTTGCTATATAATCTGTAATTTTTATTTTAATTGCATTTCTAGTTAGCAATATACCTTTTGCTCCTAATATATCGCCTATTGCTTCTATTAATTTAGTTGGTTCACATGCTTCTTGTATATATAAAATTTCGCCTATTTTCTTGTCAGGATATGCTCTTTGATATTCCAAAGCATTATTGATATCATTTTCAGTAACTATTCCTCTTTTTACTAATTCAACTCCCATAGGTTGTCTTCTTCTAACATCCATATTTTTGCACCCCTTCTTTTGTATTTATTAAATATTAAAATATATAATTTCATCAATTTTATTATACTATATTTATTAATATCTTTGTTATTTTTTTATTAATTACCTTTATTTACTATCTCTTAAGTGTATATGTGTTATTATATTGTTTTCCGTCTATTTGTAATTGTACAGTTACTACATCTTTTCCATTTTGAATTGATGTAGTAAAAATACACAATTCCACGTTTCTACAAATTTTAACTTTGTTTTTGTATATTGCTTTATTTTCTGGAACATATGTATATTGTGTTCCATTATCAAATGCTATATAATTTTGATCTGTTCCAGAAGTATCTGTACTTGGTGATTTACATTCAAGTACTTTAATATTATAAGCATTTACTTCTTCTGAAAAATTGCTATTAAACCTTGTGTATTCACTTGTGGGATTAATGTCTAATGTCATACTATTTACATTTTTATAAAAATTGGTTGTTATAACAGACATTATAGCAACAACTATAACCATTCCAATAATATATACAATTAATGAAGTTATTGTAATACCTTTTTCTGATTTCATTGCAATTTGTATTCCTTTCTTGAAATTATTAACATATCCAAAAGCATTTGTTAATTAAAATCTAAGTTTCTTTTGCAAGTATTGTTGACAAATTAACGCTTTGCTCTTCTCCTTTATATTGGTATGATATTGTTACTGTAACTTTTTTTACTAAATCTGGTTGAATATCTGAATAATTACTAATATCACTATAATCTTCAACTAAAATAGTTTTATAATACCCGTCTTTTTTTCCAATTGTTCCATCTTCTTTTTCAAAATATACAGGTTGATTTTTAAAATCAACATTTTCTGAAGTATTTCCATAATTAAAACCACTATATTTTTCAAATCCGCTATTTTTTACTTTTTCTATTTCGCTAATCGCAATTTCAATAGCCTCTCCTCTTATTTGTATTTGCTTACTAGAGCTATTAAAGTCATATGTTAAAGTAGCTATGGTTGAAATAAATATAAAAAGTATAATTATTGCAACTGATATATCAACTCCTGTAAATCCTTTTTCACTTCTAAATTTCATATATATCTCCCACTTTAAATATAATTAAAAACTAATGCTAACAATGTCCATATTATATTACATACTCCTAAACAAAATCCTATTGGGATATCTTTTGCAATATTTTTAGCATGTTTATTTTTTATTTTTTTATCTATTTTGTATATCAACATGTAAATTGCAATAGTTAATAATGATAATATTACTCCACTAATTAATATATACTCATTAGTGAATACAGCCATTATTATAATCATCAACAATATTCCATTAATATAACTGTTTTTAGCATATTTCTTTAGTGTAATTGTATCTATTAATAAAATAATTATAAAAAATACTAAATATATACCATATCTATATATACTAGCTTGTTCTACTATGCATAGATATACCATATATAAAATTGATATAACTATACCATACACTGATACTAATTTATCCATTTTTTTTGTTTCTTTATCTATACCGCAAATAAGTATTATATATGTCAAATAAAGAACAAAGAAACTAAATTCTATTATTTTAGTAGCTGTTAAAGTATCAATTGAAAAATTTGTTAATACTGCTATACTTAAAAATAACACTCCAGATAATATTTCTAATATAAAATATCTTGGTCTTATTTTTCTTTTACAATATCTACACTTAGCTCCTAAAAATATATAACTTAATATTGGAATTAAGTCTAAAAATCCTAATTTATGATCACAATTAGGACAATATGAATGTGTATGTGTTATATCCTGTCTTTTAGGAATTCTATATACTGCTAATGTATAAAAACTCCCAAATAATGTACCTATTATAAATATTAATGCATAAAAAATTGTGTTCATTTTTTCTTCCTTTGCTTTTTATAATTATAGGCATATACATTGTTTCATGCATATGCCTATATAGTTGTTTAAATTTAATATTAGTTTTTTGTAACTGATTCTATTCCTGTTACAGCTGATGTAGTTCCATTTAATTTTACAGTATAAGTATCACTTCCATACTTATACGTCATTTGTACTTCGCTTCCAGTATCTGCTGTTGCTGTATTTGCTCCAACATTAGAATTTATTTTAGCTACTATATTTGATAATGATAATGTTCTTGGATAATTTGTTGAATCAGCAGTTGAATTTGTTGAATCATTAGAATTCATTAAAATTTCATTCATAGCTAATGTAACTTGTTCTTTTATTTCAGCAATTGCTGTTTGGCTTTTTGCTTCTGTTGATTTTGTTAATATACCATTACTTCCTGTTAACATAGCAATTGATACCCCTGCTAATATTAATAGAACTATAATAGTAATAACTAAAGCAATTAATGTAATACCTTTTTCGTTTTTCATCTTATGTTTTCCCTCCTTTTCTTTTGAATATTGTATTATATATATTTATGTTATATAAATATAACGTTAATAACTAAATTATTTTGTTCCCTTATCTTGGAAAAATCTTCCTTCTGAAGTTGTAGTTTTATCTGTTGTTCCACTTGAGCTTGATGATCCATTATTTGTTGTTTGGTCATTAGAGCTACTTCCATTTGAATTAGAACCTGAACTGTTGTCAGAAGATGTTCCATTTGTTTCTGTTTCCTTTTCATATGATGAGAAAGGATTTGCTTTTCCTGGTTTATAATTTTTTATATTTTTGTAATTATTTAAATCTGTTGAATCTACTTCATATGTCATTATTACTTGACTTTCATCAACACTTCCTGCCTCTTTTAATTCTTGTTGTACTTCTTCGGGTGTTGTATACGAAACTGGTTCTGGTACAACTTTTGACATAGGAACATAATCATATAATAATAATCCTAAAACTATTATTATAGCCAAACATAATAATAACATTATAATTATTTCCTTTATTATTGATTTAGCCATAGCTAACTCCTTTCTATTTATTGTGCTGTATTGGAAGTTGTAGAACTTGTATTTGTTGTATTTGTTGAGTTTGAAGTGTTTGAAGTATTTGAAGTGCTTGTACTATTAGTTGTATTTGCACTTCCAGTATCTGTTACAACTGCTGAAGTATCTACATCAACTATATATACATCATTGCAAGTAAATGTTGCTTGTAGTGTATTTTCATCACTAGAAGGTTCCATTTTAAAGTTTTCAATTTTAAATCCTAAAGTTGTATCATTTTCAATATCAGATATAAAATCAGTTATTGATATATAACTACCATTTACTGTAAATTTTAAATTGTATGTTTCTTTTATATTATTTGAACCTTTTAAAACATCCATTTTTATGATTGCACCTTCACTAGTTGCATGATTACCTAGTGTTACCCACAAAGTTTCTATTTCATATCTTTGGATTTGTGATGATACTTGTCCTTGGTCATCTGTATTCATAATTGTTAAATCTTCATAATTCTTTTTTTCTTCTGTTAATTTTTTTGCACTATCTTGTACTTCTGCAACTGCTTGTTTATAACCTACTCCGGCTAATCTTGTAGCTTGTTCTACTTTTACGTCTAATTCGTCATTTCTTTGTTTAATTCCTTGTATTCCTAGAACTTCTAGATTCCCTATTTTTAGTCCCTGCATTGCTATAAAAACAGATAATGCTATTAATAATAAAATCAATATTGATATTAGTAGTTTTTTCATGGTAAATCTCCTTCTATTTTTACTATGACAACATCACTTTCTTTTTGTCCTGCTGTTGATGTTACATTTGTTAATATTACATCCGTCTTTATTTTTGCTTTTAAATATCCTAGTTGTTCATATTTATCTGATTTTGCATTTATAACTATATGTGTATCATTAGAATTTTCTATAGATGTTAATTGAACATTTTCAGGAATTATTGACATTATTTGGTTTAGTAAGTTAGGAATAGCATTTCTTGTTTTATTCTTTAAAGCTGTTTTTTCATTAGCCTCTTCTATACTTTTTATTAAATTTGTATATTCATTTGTTTTTGCTTTTATCTTTTCATTGTCACTATTCGCACTAGCTATTTGTGCATTTGTATCATTTATTGATTGTTGCATTTCTTCAGATTTTTTATTTATTTGATTTGCCAATAATGCTGAGAACGCACTATATATTATGATCAACATTAATACTGATGCAGCACTTCTAAGGAGATTTTTTTCTACCTTATCTAACTTTTGTCCTAAATCCCAAGTGAATAATCCACTTTTGCTTAACACACTGTTACCTTTTTTTCCTGTTCCTCCTACATCAGCTGTTAGCCAACTAGGTAATTTATCCATTATAGATGTCTTCTTAAAGTTTATTCCAGATATCCCTTCTCCTAATCCCATCATCGCTAACGAAATAGCTGAGTTAACTTCTATATAATCTTTTATACTAACATCTCTAGTGTTTTCTATGAAATATGGTTTTAAGATTTCAACATCTGCTTCTGATAAGTACTCTTGGAAATATAAGTCTACATTATTAATTAAAGATCCTGTTCCTGTTATATATACTTTAGAGATTTTCTCCATATTATCATTTAATACTTTTTTTGTTTTGCTTACAATTTCAAATAAAGTTGGCATTATATCTTCTAAGCAACTTGTATCTTCATTTTGTAGTTCTCTTCCTTCTGATGTATATATTGTAGTATTCTTACATAATTCATAAGATTTTGCATATGAATTTTCTCTAATATTTATTTTAGTTAAAAAGTCTGTACTACCTTCATCTAAAATTTCTATATTAGAAACCTTATTATCTAAAACAGTTGTTATTGTTGTTTTATCTTCTATATTTACTATTAAGAAATTATCATTAACTTGTGTGTCTATCAAATTTGGTATTGACATTGATATAGGTGATATATTTATTAGTTTATATCCATCTACTTGTTGTATTTTTTTGTTTAATTCTATTTTATTATCAGATATATGAATAACTTTTATTTTTTCTTTATCTAATTGGTTATCAACAATTGCATATCTGCTTTCAAATACATTTGGGTTATAGCCTTTTTCGCTACAATATGACTCAAATTCTGTCTTTATTGCTTTTTGTAAATCTTTTTTGGTTAAAAGAGCGAACATGTCAAAATAATTGTACATTTCTTCTGACAAATTGATACTTATTGGAGTTTTTTGGCTATATGTTTCTTCAACAATTTGTTTTATTGCATCAGATATTTTTTCATAAAACATAACTCCAAAAGTCTCTACTTTCATGTTATCATGATCTTTAGAAACTTTTGCATATTTAATTAAATGATCTTCGATATATAATCCTAAACAATTTGACATATTTTACTCCTTAAATTTCTTTGTATATATTATGTTACTCATTTTAAATAAATTAATACTTGAATTTATTTAATTATCTAGCATTTTTTTCATTTATTTTTTTATTACAAATATACTTATATTCTATTTTTATTTTCTTTAAGAGTCAATATATTTAACGTAATCGTAATGCAATTGTAATACAATTGTAATACAATTGCATTACAACCATATTATTGCTTTTTTTATCCTATTTTTCTGATTTTTGCAATGAAAAATCCATCCGTTTTTTCATTTTGATAAACTTGTATATATCCTTCTTTTTTTACAAATTTTTCAAAATATTTCCCACTATTAGTTGGACCGATTTTTTCAAGTTTGAAATTTTTATTTTTCTTCAAAAACTTTTCTATTATTTTTTCATTTTCTTCACTTAATATACTACATGTAGAATATACAATCTCTCCATCTTTTTTTAAATAGTTAGAACAATTTTGTAAAATTTTTTCTTGTGCTTCTGCTATACTCTTCAAATCTTCTTTGCTTCTTCTCCATTTTATATCTGGTTTTCTTTTTAACACACCTATCCCTAAACATGGTACATCTAGTAATATTTTATCAAATTTTTCCTTATATTGTTCATCAAAAATAGTTGCATCTTTAACTTCTGTTGCTATATTTTTTATGCCCAATCTCTTTGCATTTTCCTCTACCAATTTTAGTCTATGTTCGTAAATATCCCATGCCTCTATTTCACCTTTATTTTTCATTATTTCTGCTAAATAAGTTGTTTTTCCTCCTGGTGCACTACATGCATCTAACACTATATCTTTTTCTGTTGGATTTAATATAATAGAGATCAATCCTGCTGCTTCATCTTGTACAGTAAACAATCCATTTTTAAAACTTTCCAAACTTTCTATATTTTTTGTTTTATTCAATATTAAAAAATCATCAATAACTCCATTTTCTGTACATATTTTTTCATTTTCAAATCTTTTAATCAACTCTTGTTTACTAGTTTTTAAATTATTAATTCTTATAGATACCTTAGGTTTCAAATTTGAGTTAGCACATATTTTTTCTACTTCTTTTATATCGATATCTTTTAACAATTCTTCAACAATCCAAACCGGCATAGAAGTAGTTTTAGAAATCCTTTCCAAATCATCTTCTATCTCAAATAACTTTTCATAATCACTTTTTTCTACCTTCCTTAAAATAGCATTTACAAAATTAGAACTGCTTCTATGTCCATATCTTTTAGCCAAATTCACACACTCATTTACAGCTGCTGACTTTGGTATTTTATCTAAAAAAACAATCTGATAAATTCCCATCCTTAAAACATTTAAAATCCATGGAGATATCTTCTTCAACCTTAACTTAGAATACTTATTTACTATAACATCCAAAGTAAGTCTCCATGTAGTAACTCCATATACAATCTCAGAAATCAACCCTATATCTCTCTCATCAACACTCTTCCTATATTGTTTTAAAATCTCATCCAAAACAAGATTAGAATATGCGCCTTCCACATCAACCTTATACAAAACCTTCAAAGCAATTTCCCTTATCCTATCAACCATACAAAACCTCCTTCTCACAAAATTGCCAAAAGGGCCGGGTCTTTTTGGCAATTTTTGTTTATATCTTTTTTAATTTATAAATTAATAATATCCATTCTTTTTATTGCTTTATATTTTTCTATGAGAATTATATATTTTTTTGATAAATTTTTCTACTAATTCTGTATATTTTTTCTAATTTTCGGAAAAGCTACCTTTAAAATATTTTTTTGGAGGTACATTATGGATATAAAAAAGCATTTAATAATAACTGGAAATTCCACTGTTTCATGGAAAGACGCTATCGTCAAAGCAATTAACGAAGCATCAAAAACTATAGACTACTTATCAGAAGTAAAGATCATTGAGCAAAGAGCTAATATTGATGGTAACAAGATCTCAGAATATTTTGTTGATTTAGATTTAAGTTTTATAGTTGATTTAGATCGAAAGGATAATAATTAAAATTTAGGAGGTAAAAATGAACCCTTTAGAAACCAAACAAGCTTATCAAGATTATGTGGATAAAAAATCCCCTAACTCACCTGTTTTAAAAAACTGTTTTAATGCATTTTGGGTTGGTGGTCTAATTTGTTCTATTGGACAGATTATACTTAATATATGTAAAGAACGCGGATTTGATACGCAAACATCTGGTACAATTGTCTCTATTTTATTAATTGGTATCGCAGCATTTTTAACAGGTTTAAATTTATTTAATAAAATAGGAAAATTTGCAGGAGCAGGTTCTTTAGTACCAATTACTGGATTCGCAAATTCAATTGTCTCACCTGCAATGGAATATAAATCAGAAGGATATATCATGGGAGTTGGAGGAAAAATGTTTACAGTTGCTGGACCCGTATTAGTATTTGGTATTTCAGCATCTATCCTCATTGGAATTATTTATTTAATTTTTAACACTCAAAGTATGACCTTAGTTTAATAAAACTATTAAGCCAAAAACTATAAATGACATTTTATTGTCGTATTAAAAGGAGATGATTTTTTGGAAAAAATCGGAAAACAAACCATTAGATTTAATACCCCACCAACCATAGTGGACTGTGCAAGTATTGTTGGTCCAAAAGAAGCCCAACGGACCCCTTGCTAAATACTTTGACCAAACTTTAGATGATGAATTTTGGGGTGAAAAGACTTGGGAAAAAGCAGAAAGTAAAATTATAAAAGAAACTGTTAACACTGTAATTTTAAAATCAGGTATACCTGCTGACCAAATAGATTGCATGTTTGCCGGAGATCTTTTAAATCAGTGTATTTCTTCTAGTTTCGGTTTAAGAGAACTTTCAATACCTTTTTTTGGAGTATTTGGAGCATGTTCTACATTTGTAGAATCTATGTGTCTTGGAGCAATTGCCATTGAAGGATTTGCCAACAATGTCCTTTGTGCTACTTCTAGCCACTTTTGTAGTGCTGAAAAACAATTTAGATTCCCATTAGAATTAGGAAATCAAAGACCACCTTCAAGCCAATGGACTGTTACAGGTTCAGGAGCAGCAATTTTATCAAAAGAAGGATCTGGTCCTTATATAACTCATATAACCCCAGGAAAAATTGTAGATATGGGAATTAAAGACGCAAATAATATGGGGGCTGCTATGGCACCAGCATTTGGCGACACACTAATAACTCATTTCTTAGATACTGGTAGAAGTCCAAGTTATTATGATGCAATTATAAGTGGAGATTTAGGACATATTGGTAAAGAAATTGCAATAGATATCGCAAAATCTCAAGGATATAATATTAAATCAAACTACAATGATTGTGGCGTTCTTATTTTTGATAAAAATGCTCAAGATACTCATAGTGGTGGAAGTGGTTGTGCATGTTGCGGAACAGTATTTTCAGGATATTTCTTCAAACAGTTAAAAGATAGAAAATTGAAAAAAATATTGTTGATAGCAACTGGAGCATTAACAAACTCAACTACTGCTCAACAAGGCGAATCAATACCTGGTATTGCTCACGCAATAAGTATAGAGATTTAGAAGAAAGGACGATATTTTATGGATATAAATTGGGCTAATGTATTTGATTGGATGATGTTACTTAAATGTTTTGTAACAGGTGGAATTATTTGTATTATCGGACAACTACTAATTGATAAAACAAAACTTACTCCTGCCAGAATATTAGTCATTTTTGTAACTAGTGGTGTTATTCTTGGTGGACTTGGAATATATCAATATTTAGTTGATTTTGCAGGTGCAGGTGCTACTGTTCCTTTAACTGGATTTGGTTACAACTTAGCCAAAGGCGCAATTGAAGGTGTACAACAAAGCGGACTAATTGGTGCATTCACCGGTGGAGTTAAAGCTACAGCTGGTGGAATTGCAGCAGCAGTATTCTTCGGTTATTTAGCATCTCTAATCTCAAAACCAAAAATGAAAAAGCAATAAATTTATTATTGCTTTTTCATTTTTAACATTTCTCTTTCAAATACACTTTCCGCAATCTTCTCTACATCACTATAATTAATTCCATTGCTGAAATTTTGTATAATATTGTTTTGATTTACTATCTCTTTTTCTCTTTTATTAATATCCATTATCTTTTTTATTAAAAATCCTACTCCACTGAAAAAGGTTGTTAATAATATCCCTACTACAGTTGCAACAAGCGCGTTATTGCTCAAAGATCTTAACATTTCCATATTATTAACCTAACAACACCCTCATATTACTACTCATAACAGATATTAATTGATCTATTATTTCGGACTTCTTATTGTCATCTCCAAGAACCTTTAATTGTGATGTAGCAATTGAATATATTAAATAATCTACAGCTGTAACCAAGCTTTTGTTATCTTGTACTGAAAGCACAAATCTTTCGTAGAAGGGATGATTTATATTCCATTCTATAACAGTAACTTTTCCTTCTAAATGTGCCTCGAAAATATTTCCAGTCCTTCCTGCTGACACAGTCCTAAAATCTACACTTATATTACTATTTTTATTAGTTTGTTGTTTTGATTCTTCTTTATTGTCTTTTAGATAATCTGAAACGTCATAATTATTCTCATTTATTTTAGGAGTAATTAAAATGTTTGATTTTGAACTAATAATTCTCTTTGCATTTTCGTGATCAACTGTTTTATTTTTTATTTTACTAGTTTCCTTTTGAATTTCATTTTTTATCTGAATAATTTGAGGTTGTAAATATTGTTTTAATATGTCATTTACAGAATCTAACATATCTATTCCGTCTTTTTTAAACTCAATTCCCATTGCCTCATCCATATCTGATTGAAAAGAAATCTCTCCTCTAAATCTATTGTAAATGTTATGTTTGGCTATCCATGGTAAGTACCCATAAACTATCTCTCTACTATTTCTTAATATAGAAAAACCTTGGTTTGGTATATTAACCTTTTTTTGTCTTGCTGCATCTTTAGGAACTTCTGGTAATATAACTAATCTTGCATGAACAATTGACTTCCTTTCATTCCCCATTTTGTCTTTCCATTTAACTTCATAATCTTCATTACTATATTCTTTAGTTTCTTCATCATCTAACCATAACGGATCATCTGCTTCTATTCTTTTTTCATTTACATAGAATTCGATTTTGTTCATGAATTTTCTATAAATTCTCGCAATTACCCCTACCATCTTATTTTCAAATTGTTTTTCATTTTTGTTTTTGATTCCTTTACATTGCTCCAAAATAACAATTGTTCCTGTTTTTGAATCATTTCCAACTAATTTTTCGAAATATTCAGTTTCGTCATTATTTGCATCTACCTTTTGTTTAACAAATTTATTAGATAATTTTATAATATTGATGTCTACACTAATTTTCTTTACCTCTTTGTAAGACTCATTTCTTGTAAGTACTGTTGTTCTATCTGCAATTGACATTGACGCTGTACTTAACCCCATTCCAAATTTTCCTAATGCATTATTAGCTTCTCTTTTAACATCAGAACCTAATTTTAGAGCCTCTTCTAAGGTGTTTAATGTCATTCCTTCTCCATTATCTGCAATTACTATTCTATCTTTTTCTATATATAAAGATATTTTTGTTGCACCTGCATCGATAGAATTATCAATAATATCGCAAAGTGCGACATCATTTTTGTACCCTAAATTTTGTAGTGCATATACTAGTATTGCAGCATTTGGATTGTTTTCACAATTAAACTCATCCATTTCGCTTATTTGTTTTACTTTTTGTTCCATAATGAAACCTCCTTCTAAATATAAAATAAAAAAGTCTATCTTTAATTAGATAGACCCCATTCATAAGTTCCATTACAATAAGCAAAACTTCTCACTTATACAAAGCGAGTTTTACTTTTTAATTAATATTTAACTGAACTTATGAGACAAGGTGCTATACCCAATCATCGTTATCATTATATAGTCATTTTTTTCATAAGTCAAGTTTTTTTGACATTTTTTGTAATTAAAATACTTATAAAAATAAAAAACACTCTTAAATCTAGTAATTTAAAAGTGTTAATTTATTTATGCTTTTTTTGCTATTTCAGCGATTTCTGTAAAAGCTTTTGGATCATTTACAGCGATTTCTGCTAACATTTTTCTGTTTATTGTAACATTAGCTTTTTTTAGACCTGCTATCATTTTGCTGTATGTAATTCCGTTCATTCTAGCTGCAGCATTGATTCTTGCTATCCATAATTTTCTGAAATTACTTTTTTTATCTTTTCTTCCTACATATGCGTAAGATAAAGATTTCATTACTGCTTGGTTTGCATTTCTAAATCTATAATGTTTTGCTCCATAATATCCTTTAGCTTGTTTTAATATTTTTTTATGTCTTGCTCTTGTTGTTCTTGCTGTTTTTACTCTTGCCATTTTTTATTCACCTTCCTTAACTTTTTTGTCTAATTTCTATTTATTATCCACCATATGGTAGTAATTTTTTAATTGTTTTTTCACAACTTTTGTCTGCATATCCGTTTTGAATTTTTCCTGATTTCTTTTGTCTCTTTGTTTTATTTGCTAATAAGTGTCTTCTATTTGATTTTGTTCTTTTTACTTTTCCATTTGCTGTTAATCCATATCTTTTATTAGCTGCTCTATTTGTTTTTAATTTTGGCATATGCCATCGCTCCTTTCGTTTTGTTTTATATTAATTTAAGCATTTTTCTTTGCTAAAATTGTAAACATGTTTCTGCCTTCTAATTTAGGCTTCTTTTCAACCACTGAAACTTCTTCTAAAGCTTCTATAAATTTATTAAGTACTGCTTCTCCAGCTTTTGAATTATTAACTTCTCTTCCTCTAAATCTAACTGTTATTTTTACTTTGTTTCCATCTTCTAGAAACTTTCTAGCATTTTTTGCTTTGAAGCTAAAATCGTGTTCCTCAATATTAGGAGTAACTCTTATTTCTTTTACTTCTAATATTTTTTGTTTTTTCTTTGCTTCTTTTTCTTTTTTTGCTTGTTCAAATTTGTATTTTCCATAGTTCATTATTTTACAAACTGGTGGTTTTCCATTTGGAGAAACTAAAACTAAATCTAAATTTTTCTCTTCGGCTTTTTCTAATGCTGATTCAAAAGATATCACACCTACTTTTTCTCCATTTTCTCCTATTAATTGAACTTCTTTCGCTCTTATTTGTCTGTTTGTTGGTAATTCTTGTTTTATATAAAACACCTCCAATAAAAAAATTGACTTTTGTTACAAGTCAATTGTCAATATAAAAGTAGCAAAAAACATGCTAATATTATTGAATTTCTAACCTTTTTCTTTAATTAGATAAGGTGAGAAGTTTTGACTTCTTCTTGTAACAGATATTATTTTACCACAATTATTTGCTACATGTCAAGTTTTTTACTTTATTTTTTTCTATATTAAATTAAGCATTTTAGCTCAACTTTAAATTTTAAGCGTAAAATGCCATAAATGTTATATAAATGATAATTCCTATTGACTGTATTACAAACAAATTCAATATATTAGACGTCAATAAATTATTAGTAGCTTCAATTACTCCTAAAAGATTGTCATCTTGTTTTTTCTTATAATGTCTTTGTGATTCAAAAAATGTTATTAACTCTGGTAAACTAGTCATAAATCCTAATAATATGCCTATAATTGTCTGAGAAATTCCAAATCTATTGCACAAACTTTCTAATGTATTTCCTAGTGCATCTCCAACTATAAATAGTAAAATGCCAGTAAATAATAAATATACTATATATTTAGCAGTTTTCTTTTTGTTATTTTTCTCCCATTTTTCCTCTTCCTCTATTTGCATTTCTAATATCTGATCTTCTTTTTTCAAATATAATTTATGAACATTATTGTTTATGATTCTAAATAATATATATAAAATTATAAAAATAGGAACTATTGATATATTTACTTCTATATTCAAGTATATTAATATAATTGGAATAATGATAGTAATTATTACTAGTACAATATCTACCTTTATAGCTTTATTTTTTAATGCTTTTTGATTTTTATTTAAAAAAATAGCTGTTAAATATTGAATTAAGTTTATAACATTAGAACTTACTACGTTTATTATACTTGCATTAATTAATCCATTAAGACTTGACGCACCTATTGTTAATAATTCTGGCATAGATGTAGCATAACCAGCAACATCTCCTACTGTTTTTGGTTTTAAATTTAAACTTTCAGCTAACTTTCTTAGAGTTGATACTAATATATATTTAGAAATTAAAACAATTAAACCAGAATAAACTATAAATTTAATTACTTCTACAAACATATTGTTCTCCTTTTTTATAGTTTACCCTGGTTTATTATTTTTAAACCTATATTAAATCTAATCTTGCATACTGCTTAAAGATTCCATTACATCTTTATATCCTGGTAAAACAGCATTTATTACTTCATTTTCGTCAGCATTCATTTTCCATTTTCCGTCTTCTTTTTTCATTGTTACTGTAATTTCATTTGATATTGTTTCTACATCTTCAGATTCATATTGTTCTTGGAAATATTGTTGTAATTGTGTATTCATTTCATCTTCTGTCATTTTACCAAATGCTTGTGAAAATGCTAATGAAAATGCTTTTTTCATATAATTTCCAAATACTGTTTTTAAATCTTTATTACTAACATTTAATTTTACTGTACATTCATTTAAACTTGCATCTGTTGAAACAACTTCATAGTTTAGATGATTTAACATTATTTTAGCCATTTCTTTTCCATTTTCATCACTGTTATCTCCTGTTACTTCTTCTGCTGATTCTTCACCTAAATATTGTTTTATTAATTCTTCATCTCCTGATTTTAACGCTGTAAATGCTGTGTCTATTTCCTTTAATGCACTTGTTTTAGCAGCATTTAATGTTAAGAAATATCCTCCACATGCAACTAATGCTATTATTACTATTGCTACTATTACAGCTACTATAACTTTAGTTTTTGATTTCTTATTTTCTTTCTTGTCTTTGCTTTTTGATGTAGCTTTATTACTTGAAGTTTTTGTATTTTCTTTTTTTGTGTTTGACTTTGGTTTTGATTCTGTTTTAACACTTTCCTTTTTTACTTCTGCTTTCTTTCCCTCATCTTTTTTATTTACGTCTTTTACCTCTTCATTTTTCTTAACTTCAGCCTTTGTTTTTGTCTCTTTCTTTTCTACATTTTGATTTACTTCTTCTTTTTTCTCCATTTTTATACCCCTTTCTTTTTTATATACTATAACATATTATTTTTAAATTTAAAACCCCTATAAAAAAAATAACAATACCCAACAAATTACGTTGGGTATTGCCGGAATCTTATGACTTGATCATCTAGCACTCCATGAGGTTATTGCCGACATATTTACTCCGAGCAATTTGATTTCCGCTTTCTAAATCGTATGTCATTAACATTCCTGTCGTAGTCACCATACTTACTCTCGACTCTGCCAAATTGATGTTTACTCTTTCTACCTCTTCCTGCTCTACGACAGGTATTTTATTGTTAGAAACCTTACACCTTTTTGTGCTTTTGTCATATGAGACTACGAATTCACATTCGTTTTGCAATGCTCTCTTTCTCGATGTTGTCCGCCTTGAACTTTTTTGATGTTTTGCCATAATTTCCTCCTTTGATGCAATTAACTTGTTCCTATTATATTATACTATATATTATGTTATTTTTCAAATCCAGCGTTTTTTCCTTGATATTCCTTCAAAAATGTTATATAATGTCATCATATTTTTTAAGATACAAATTTATTATAATCTTATAATTAATATAAAATTTATTAAACTTTAATAGTTAAAAAATATGGAGGTAATAAAAATATGTTAGACATTAAATTTCTAAGAGAAAATCCTGAAAAGGTAAAAGATAATATCAAGAAAAAATTTCAAGATCATAAACTTTCTCTTGTTGACGAAGTTATTGAATTAGATAAAAAAAACAGAGAAGTTAAATTAAATGGTGACAATTTAAGATCTCAAAGAAAATCATTAAGTGCTCAAATAGGCGAATTGATGAAATCTGGGAAAAAAGAAGAAGCAGAAGAAATAAAAAGTCAAGTTGCAAAAATAAATGAAGAATTAACTAAAAATGAGGCTTTAGAATCTAAATATGCAGAAGAAATAAATGAAAAAATGATGAAAATCCCAAATATTATTCATGAATCAGTTCCAATCGGTAAAGATGATAATGAAAACGTAGAAATAGAAAAATTTGGCGATCCTATCGTTCCAGATTATGAAATACCATTTCATGGTGAAATTTTAGAAGCTTTAGGTGGTCTTGATCTTGACAGTGCTAGACGTGTAGCTGGACAAGGTTTTTACTATTTGATGGGAGACGTTGCAAGATTACACTCAGCAGTATTAACATATGCAAGAGATTTTATGATCAATAAAGGTTTTACTTATTGTATTCCACCTTATATGATTCGTAGTGATGTTGTAACAGGAGTTATGAGCTTTGAAGAAATGGATGCAATGATGTATAAAATCGAAGGTGAAGATCTTTATTTAATTGGAACTAGTGAACATTCTATGATTGGAAAATTTAAAGATCAAATTCTAAAAAAAGAAAATATGCCATATACAATGACATCTTACTCTCCATGTTTTAGAAAAGAAAAAGGTGCTCATGGAATTGAAGAGCGTGGAATTTATAGAATACATCAATTTGAAAAACAAGAAATGATCGTTGTTTGTGAACCAGAAGATTCTTGGGAATGGTATAACAAAATGTGGGCTTATACAGTAGAATTTTTTAGAAGTATGAATATCCCTGTAAGAACTTTAGAATGTTGTAGTGGTGATTTAGCAGATTTAAAAGCTAAATCTTGTGATGTAGAAGCTTGGTCTCCTAGACAACAAAAATATTTTGAAGTAGGAAGTTGTTCTAATCTTACAGATGCTCAAGCAAGAAGACTTGGAATCCGTATTAAAGGTGAAAATGGAAATTATTTTGCTCATACATTAAATAATACAGTTGTTGCCCCTCCTCGTATGTTAATTTCAATAATAGAAAATAACTATCAACCAGATGGAAGTGTAATTATTCCAGAAGTTTTAAGACCATATATGGGTGGAACAGAAAAAATTGTAATTAAATAAATTTATAAAAGGATGTTAAAATATGAAAAAAATTAATGAAAATACCAAAAACAATTATAGCTTTTATACTTTTCATAAAAATGAAATATTTGGAGATATGATAGAATATGATGATAATACCCCTGATGACGATGAACATTATAACGAAAATGAATGTGTATTTAGTCATTCTAACGATAGTATTATACAATTATACGATTTCACTAATGGTAATACTGAATTATACCGTGATTTAGGAAATAATGAATTAGCTTTATTATATACAAGTGAAGCTATATCAAAAGATGATGTGAGTATCACTATATTCAATTCTGATAAATTCTATACAGCACTTTCAACTGAAAATAGAATAAAAAATGTCTATTTAATGGACAAACAAGAATTTCTATTTATTAATAATTTACCACCATTACTATTTAAGATCCCAGGCTTAAAATATATAAATAATTATTTAGCTGGTCTACATTCAAATAAAAATATGGATGTATTGATGTATGAAGGCAAAATAACTGCTTCTCAAAATAAACGTATTTTTTTAAATGAATTTAAACAACTTTATATGCGTTATAAAATGGCATCTATTTTAATTCCAGCCCAATCTATAATTAAGCAAATATTAAAAGACATCAATCAATATATTGCATCTGGAAAGTTAAATCAAAAAGATTTATTAACTAATTATATACAGTTACTAAATTTCCAGGAATACTGTCCAGGATGTATTCAAACTATATCACCAATTATTAACGATCTTAATTCTGCTGATTTAAGAAATATTTGTGATTATTTAACTACAAAAATCGGAAATATGGAAAATTTAATAAATATGTACCTAAGTGATGAATTAGAAAAATAATATTTAAAAATAATAAAAAAAGGAGAAATTATGCTAGTAAAAAAACCTCAATTTGAAGTATCAGCAGTTAGTCCAAAACAATACCCCAAAAACGGATTACCTGAAATTGTTTTAGTTGGTAAATCTAATGTTGGTAAATCAAGTTTTGTAAATACAATGATTAATAGAAAAAAGCTTGCTAGAACAAGTAGTGAACCAGGTAAAACACGTCAAATAAACTTCTATAATATTGACGAGACTTTTTATTTTGTTGATTTGCCTGGATATGGTTATAGCAAAATGTCAAAAAAAGAACAAGTACAAGTTGGAAAATTTATAGAACAATATTTATTTAATAGAAGAGAAATTACTTGTATCATTTTCTTAGTCGATATAAGACATAAACCTACCGACAATGATAAACTTATGTATAATTACATTATTTCTTCAGGACTACCTTTTATAATTTTAGCAAATAAAGCTGATAAAATAGCTATAACTAAGGTAGATTCTGCTGTTAAGGATTTGCAAAAAGCTTTAAATCCTATTGGAGATATTACTACTCTTCCATTTTCTTCTGAAAGAAAAATATATAAAGATGATGTTTGGAATATAATTGACGAATATATTAAATAAATTTATTTTTAAAAGAGTGCAAAATAGCAAAACTATTTATGCACTCTTTTTATATTATATGTTTTTATCAATATTAGGTAATAATTGTTTTTTTCTTGAAACTACTCCTTCTAAAAATGCTCTGTTGTATACTAATTTTTTACCAAAAGCATTTTGAATAACTTCTTCTGCATTATTTCCTAATGCTATTATTTCTGAATTACTATTCAAAATATCTGTAATTGCTAAAACCATTAGATCTAATCCTTTTAATTTTATTAAATTTTGCATTGCTTCTTCTAATTCTTCTTGTCTTTTTAATACATCTTCTATACTTACTGTATTTACTTGTGCTATAACAAATTTTTTACCGTCTTTTTCTAAACTTTTAGCATCTAAATTAATTAGTTCTTCTGCTGTATAACTATCTAATTCTGTTCCTGCTTTTAGCATTTCTAAGCCATAAGCTTCAATATCTATTTCTGCTATTTTCGCTAATTCTTCTAGTGCTTTTTTATCATATTCTGTTGTAGTTGGTGATTTTAATAATAATGTATCAGATATTATAGCACTTGCCATTAATAATGCTTCTTTCTTTTCTATCTTATGCTCTTCTATTTTAAATTCTTCAAATAGAATTGTAGAAGTACATCCATATGGTTTAGCTGTATAATATAAAGGTTCAGCTGTTCTGAAATTTCCTATTCTATGATGATCTATAACAGATAATATTACTGCTTTTTCTATTCCGTCTGCACTTTGATCAAAATCATTATGATCAATTAGAACAACTTCTTGTCCTTCCTCTACTTCTTTTATTAGTTCAGGTACTTCTATTCCTGCATAGTTCAAAACATATTCTGTTTCTTTATTTAATTCTCCTAATCTAACTGCTTTTGTATTATTCAAGCCATTCTTTTTATCAAGAATTTCTTTTACTAAGCTTGAACAAATTGTATCTGTGTCAGGACTTTTATGTCCAAATATTAAAACTTTATTTTCCATATTTTTCTCCTCATTCCTTTAAAATCTCCTATTATTATATATTCTTTGTTTATCGCTTGTCAATATTTTGTTGTTTTTTGTTGTATAAAAAAAGATAATAATATTTTTATATTACTACCTTTTTTATATTAATTTGGTATTTTTATTCTTTATTTTTTAATATTTCTTCCAATTCTTCTTTTGAAAATTGATATTTTTTATTACAGAAATGACATACAAGTTCTGCCTTTCCTTCTTTTTTTATAATATCTTCTAACTCTTCTTTTCCTATTGTCATTAATCCTTCTTCCATATGTTCTTTAGAACAATCACATTCATATATTGGTTTTATATTCTCCTCTACTATTTGTATATTTTCATCTCCTGTAATTTTTTTTGCTATTTCTATTAATGATAGATCTTGATCTAACATTTTAGATATTGCTCCAGCTTTAAATATTGCTTGTTCTATTTTAGAAATTTCTTCTTCCGTACTTCCTGGCATTGCTTGTATTAGATATCCTCCACTTGATTTCACACCATCTTTGTTAACTAATACTCCTAATGCAACTGCTGATTCTCTTTGCTCTGAATTAACAAAATAATTAGCAAAATCCTCAGCTATCTCACCTGAAACTATTGGTGATATTCCTACATATGGCTCTTTCATTCCTATATCTTTTATGACATTTATATACCCTTGTGTTCCTACTGCTTGACCTACATCTAATTTTCCCATGTCATTTAATGGTAAGTCTACATGCGGATTTGCTACAAAAGCTTTTACAACAGGAAAGTTATTTGATACTGCTACCATCATTCCTATTGGACCTGATCCTTTTATTTGTACAGTTAATTTATCATGTGCATTTTTCATTTCTGTTCCCATTATTGAAGCAATTGTTATCATTCTTCCTAAAGCTGCTGTGGCTACCGGACTTAAATCATGTACTTCTCTTGATTTTTCTACCATTTCTGTTGTGTCTGCACATATAACTGAAAATTTTCCGTCATATGCTAAAAATCTCATTATTTTATCTGACATTGTTATTACTCCTTTTTATTTGATTTATATATTAGATATTTTTTATATTGTATGTTTAAACATCTTTCACATAATTAAAATAGACAAGCACGACCTCTATTTCGAGTAAAATTCTTGTCTATTTTTAAGTAGTTATATAGGCATAATTACGTGTATAAATACCTATATTAGTTTTTTACATAAATAGTTTTTGTATCATAGGCTAATTCTATATCTTCTTCTCTTAATATTTTCATTATTTTATAATTTATGTTTTCTTTTTCTGCTAGATAGCTTGGATAATCTACTGATTCTGTATAACTACATATTAGTATATTAAATCCATTATCATCAATTTCATCAAATTTTACTATTATAGAGTCATCATAAATAGCATCTCTTTCCTGTAACATATCTGTTACTCTAGCTTTGAATTTTTCTAATTTATCTAAAGGAGTATCTATTTGAATACATAGTTTCATTCTATATCTTCTTTTTTCCATTTTACTCCAATTTATTATAGAAGAGTTTGATATTATTGAATTTGGTATATTTACTAGTGAATTTTCAAAAGTACGTATTCTTGTACTTCTAAATGTAATATCTTCTACAGTTCCTTCATATTTATCCATTTCAATCCAATCACCTACTACAAATGGCTTGTCTAAAAATATCACTAACCCTCCAAATAGATTTTTAGCAGTATCTTGTGCAGCTAATGTTACTATAACACCACTAATTCCTAATCCTGCTACTAGTCCATTTAAGTTGACTCCTAAAAGTGTAATTACTATAAATCCTGCAATTATATATATAATTGCTCTAACTATTTTTAGCATAAAGTCAAACATTGTATCTTCTTCATCTTTGTCCATTCTTTGTTTCATGGATTTTACTAAAGTAGATTTTGATGTAAAACTTTCTGCAAATCCTCTTGCAAATGCAATTACACTTACTATTTCAAATATTTTAGATACTATTGCCATTATTTCTTGATTAATATTTAGAGGTGTTTTTAAAAATAATATAGCTAAATAAAATCCTAATATTATAAAAAATATTTTAAGTGGCCTATAAAAAGCACTATCTTTTATTTTCTTTGAACCCTTTGTTCTAAATTTAAACATTCTAACAATTATATATGATATTGCAGAACTAAAAATTCTAAAAAATAGTATTATTGCAACTGCAATTAGTATATCTATAACTTGAACTGATGTTATATTTTCAATAAAATCTTTTATTTGGCTCATTTTTTCCTCCGTACTATCCCATATAATCTCTTAGTTTTTTACTTCTACTTGGATGTCTTAATTTTCTAAGTGCCTTTGCTTCTATTTGTCTTATTCTTTCACGTGTTACGTCAAATTCTCTTCCTACTTCTTCTAGTGTTCTTGCTTTTCCATCTTCTAGTCCAAATCTTAATTTTAAAACTTTTGCTTCTCTTGGTGTTAAAGTATCCATTACTTCTTCTAGTTGAGATTTTAATAGAGTATATGCAGCCGCATCATGAGGTGCTGGTGAATCATCGTCTTGTATAAAGTCTCCTAAATGACTATCTTCTTCTTCACCAATAGGTGTTTCTAATGAAACTGGATCTTGTGCTATTTTCTGAATTTCCATTACTTTTTCTACTGGTATTTCCATTTCCTCTGCTATTTCTTCTGGCGTAGGTTCTCTTCCTAATTGTTGTAATAAGTGTCTTGAAGTTCTTATTAATTTGTTGATTGTTTCTACCATGTGTACAGGTATTCTTATTGTTCTTGCTTGATCTGCAATAGCTCTTGTTATTGCTTGTCTAATCCACCAAGTAGCATAAGTACTAAATTTAAATCCTTTTGTATAATCAAATTTTTCTACTGCTTTAATTAATCCCATGTTTCCTTCTTGTATTAAGTCTAAAAATAACATTCCTCTACCAACATATTTTTTAGCTATACTAACAACTAGTCTTAAGTTTGATTCAGCAAGTTCTTGTTTTGCTTCTTCATCACCTTCTAAAATTCTTTTTGCTAGTTCTAGTTCTTGGTCATATGTTAAAAGTGGTATTCTTCCTATTTCTCTTAAATACATTCTTACTGGATCGTCTACATTTACGCCTTCATAAGTAGTTTCTGTTATTTCATCAAGTTTTAGTTCTTCTACTTCTTTTAAGTCTTCAATATCTGGTTCTTCTTCTCCTTCGTCATTTAGTAAATCTACACCTAGTTCTTCAAAAGCATCAAATACTTTATCGATTTGTTCTGGATTAACATCATCTAATTCTGTTGCTAGATCTCCATAAGTTATAGTTCCTTTTTCCTTAGCCTTTTTTAATATTTTGTTTACTTTTTCTTCTTTTATTTTGTCATTTTCTTCGCCTTTTTTATTTTCATTTTTTTTCTTTTTTTCACTTATTTTTTCTTTTGCTACTTTTCTAGCTTTTTCAATTTTTTCTGTTTTTTTATCTGATTCTTTTTCTTTATTTGTTTCTGCTTTTTTTGCTTTGTTTTTAACTGCTACTTCCTTATTTTCTTCTTTTTCTTTTAATTCTTCTTTCTTTGCCATCCTATTTATTCACCCCTACTTAATTTTAGCTAGCATTATAATTATATCGCTTAGCTCTCTTTCCAATTTTTTCTTTTCTTCTATATCAGCATTTTCTAACTCTTCTAATATTTGAAATTTTCTCTGATTAAGCTTTTCTTTTTTGTAACTTTGAACAATATCATCAATTGCTTTTTCTATGTCTGTAAGTTCATAATCATCAGCCATTATCATGGTTATATGATTTTGTTCTTCTTCATCTAAATTATCTAATATTCCATTTATATTGCTGTTTCCTTTCTCAAATTCTTCATACAGTTTTTTCGCAATTTTTTGATTTAATGCTTTTTTAAAATCTTCTATCTTTATATTATGTTTTATAACTTGAAATATATTCAAATCTCCCATTAATAAAATTGCTAAAACTGTATTTTCTCTTCTTTCTACAGCTTCTGGAACTATTTCCTCTTTTATAATTTGATGTTTTATTACCGGTTTTGACTTTTCTAGAATTTTTTCTCCATTTGAGTTTGAATAAGATAATTTATTTACTTCAGCATATATAGCTTCTTTTGAAATGTCATATGTTTTCGCAATTTTTTCTATATATACTTCTTTTTCTATTGTATTATCTATTTTTGAAAGTAATTTTGCTATTTCATTTAAAAATTTTATTTTATCGCTTGTATTGCTTAGGTCTAAATCTCTTTTTAATATTTTGACTTTAAATTCGATTATTGATAATGCTTTTTCAATTAATGCTTGAAATCTTACATTTCCAAATTTTATAATATATTCGTCTGGATCTTTTGCACCATCCATTTGTAAAATTCTTATGTCACATCCCATATTTTGTAAAATATCTAATGCTCTCATTTTAGCTGTCAACCCTGCTTCATCTGAATCAAAACTTAATATTATTTGTTCTGAATTTTTTCTAAGTAACCATCCTTGTTGTTGAGTAAGTGCTGTACCCAAAGCTGCTACTACATTTGTTATTCCTCTTTGGTGAAGAGATATAACATCCATATATCCTTCTACAATAAGAATTTTTTTTGTATCTCCTTTTTTTGCTACATTTAGTCCGAATAGGTGCCTTCCTTTACTATATACAATGTTTTCTGGTGAGTTTATATACTTTGGTTTTGAATCATCTAGAACTCTTCCTCCAAAGGCTATTACTCGTCCTCTTATATCACATATTGGAAACATTAGTCTATTTCTATATCTGTCAATATACCTTCCATTATCATTTCTATTTACTAGCCCTGATTCTAGTATTTCTCTTTCTTGAAATCCTTCTTTTACTAATGCTTTATATAGTTCATCAAATCTTCCTGAAAATCCTATTTTAAATGATTTTAATGTTTCATTTGTTAATGATCTTTTTTTTATGTATTCTTGTGCTATTTTTGATTCTGGTTTATATAAATTCTCATGATAATAGTTTGCAGCAAATTCATTTACTTTATACACTTTTGCTTTTAGTTCTTCTTTTGCCGCATCTCCTTTGTTTTCTATTGTTGGTAGTTGAATATTTGCTCTTTCTGCTAACATTTGAACTGCTTCTACAAAGTTTATTCCTTCGATTTTTGTTAAAAATGTAAATACATTTCCTCCTACTCCACAACCAAAACAATGAAATATTTGTTTATCTGGTGAAACAGAAAATGAAGGTGATTTTTCGTTATGAAATGGACACAAGCCAAAATAGTTTCTTCCACTTCTTTTTAAATGCATATATTGTGATATAACATCTACTATGTCGTTCGATTGTCTTACTTCATCTATAATTTCATCACTATATCTTGGCATTTTTTCCTCACTTTCTTTCAAAATATTTCAATTTAAAGTACACTATTATATTATTCGACGTATTTTACATAAATCCTTCATTTATTTTCATGATTTTTTAAATTTATTAAATTGTGCTTACACTCTTTTCATCTTGAAATAGTAAAGTTTTTATGTTATACTGTTAAGGAATTTTATTCATTATAGCAACTAAAAACATTTTTTTGATTTTAGAAAGGAGAGATTCTAATGCAAGGATTAGTCATTAATTGTGGAAGTAGTTCCATAAAAATTAAACTGATCGAAGTTAGTGAGTCGTCAACAATTTTCGAAGCCCGGGCCGAACATTTAGGTTCTGAAGCTGCGAAAATAACAGTATCTACACCTGAGAGTGGCAAGTTGCAGTTACGCAATCATTCTGGTACAAGTATTTTAAAGCACGATACAGCACTGCAGGAAATCATTGATTATCTTGCTTTCATTTCATCTTTAGATGATATCCGTTTTGTCGGGCATCGTGTGGTACATGGTGGTATATTTTTCTCTCAACCTACTTTGATAACAGATGAGGTTATAGAGAAAATCTATTCCTGCGTAAATTTAGCGGAGCTGCATAATCCTGCAAGCATTATCGGAATCGAATGCATTCGAAAATTATTGCCTAATGTTCCTCAGGTTGCAGTATTTGATACCGCGTTTCATCAGACAATTCCTAAGTCCACTTACAGCTTTGCTATTCCAAAATGTTTTTCTGAAAAGGGTATTCGGAAGTACGGCTTTCATGGAACTAGCTACGCTTTTCTTACCCATCAACTTTCCGAGCTGGTTGGTACAAACAGTGTTTCTGCAATCATGGCACACATTGGCCAAGGAGTCAGCGTCTGCGCTGTAAAAGATAATCATTCAGTTTGGACTTCAATGGAATTCAGTCCTCTGTCAGGATGTATGATGGGAAGCAGATGCGGAACCATTGATCCTACAATTATTTCATATTTGTGTAACAATTATAATTACACAGTAGATGAAGTAATTAATAAACTGAATAAAAATTCAGGCTTATTGGCAATTTGTGGGACCAACAACATGATAGAAATATTAAAGGGCGTTGAACAAGGTAGAGAAGATTGTATCGAAGCTCTTGATATGTTTTGCAGTTCAATTGCTGACAATATGTCAGTAGCAATCAATCATCTTGGAGAAGATGTTAAGTATATCGTCTTTTCCGGCGGAATAGGTGAAAATTCACCTTTAGTTAGACAAAAAGTATTGGACAAAATGTCGCCCACTTTACACTATATTGTCATTGATGATAACGCTAATCAAAACAACGCAAGTTTGATTTCATGTAAGCATTCACCGTTGGGAATATATG